>NZ_JBSGJR010000142.1:0-12827 GCF_053605645.1 Micromonospora sp. NPDC003776 | reverse complement strand
CCCGTCGCCGGCGACCTCCCCCGCCGCGGCCACCCCGGCCCTCGACACCGGGCAGCCCGCCGGCCCCACGGCCGGGCGCCCCACCGGCCGACCGGCCGACGCGCCGGACGGTCCGGCCGGCCGCCCCACCGACGCGCCGGCCTCCACCGGCCGACCGAGCGCCGGCCGCCCCACCGGGATTCCGGCCCCTGCCGCCGGGCCGACCGCCGGCCGCCCCACGGGAACGGCCCCGGACGTCGACGGCGTACGGGCTGGTAACTTGCCCCGGTGACTCCGCGGCGTCGACGACTGGCGATCCCCTTCCGCGTGGCCATCGTGCTCAGCGTGGTGGCCGGCATCGTGCTCACCGCGCTCGGCCCGGCGACGGTGACCGGCCTGCTGCCCTACTTCACCATCCAGAGCAACGTGGCGGTCGGCGTCTTCGCCGGCTACGCCGCCTGGCGGGCCTGGCAGGGCCGGCCGGAGCCGCCGTCGGCGCTCAAGGGCGCGGTGACCCTCTACATCACCATCACCGGCACGGTGTACCACCTGGTGCTGGCCAACCCGGCGAGCCCGTTCGCGATGGTGCAGCCGCACCGCGAGCCGGGCGAGTGGTGGGGCAACCAGTTCCTGCACACCGTCGTGCCGCTGCTGGCGATCGCCGACTGGGCGCTGTTCGACCGGCGCGGCCGGCTGCGCCCGCGGTACGCGGCCTGGTGGCTGGCGTTCCCGCTGGCGTACCTCGGGTTCGCCCTGGTGCGCGGGCTGATCGTGCACCGCTACCCGTACCCGTTCATCGACGCCGGCGCGCTGGGCTACGGCGGGGTCGGGCTCTCGTCGCTCTGCTTCGCCTTCGCGTTCTGGCTGCTCGGGCTCCTCTTCGTGGGGATCGACCACGGGCTGGCCCGGCGGGCCCGCCCGCTGCGGGCGCGGGCCGACGCGCAGGAGCCCGGCCGGACCACGGTGAGCCCGGCAGCCGACGTGACCGGCTGAGCCACCGGTCAGCGCAGCCGGGACCGGTGGCGGGCGCCGCGGGCCCGGCCGAACGAGTCCGCCCGCCCCCACCGGCCCGGCACGTCCAGCAGCTCGATCCGGCCGTACCCCTCCGGAATCGCCGGGTCCACCAGCAGGTTGTCGCCGCACGGGCGCAGCCCGAGCATGGTGGCGATCAGCATGAGCAGCCCGCCCGAGGCCCACGACTGCGGGCGGCCGGCGGCCGGGAGCTGGACCGGGTACTTGGTCAGCGTGCGGGGGTAGCCGGCGATCACCTCCGGCACCGAGCCGCCCAGCGTCTCCACCACGCCGAAGATCCCGGCGGCGATCCGGGCCGCCTCGTCGTCGTACCCGTAGCGGCGCAGGCCCGCCGCGATGAACGCGTTCTCCGAGGGCCAGATCGCGCCGAGGTGCGGGCCCACCGGGTTGTACGGCCGCTGCCCGTCGGCGTACGTCCGCACTCCCCAGCCGGAGAAGAGCTCCGGTCCGCACAGGTACGCGGCCAGCGCGTCCGCCCGTTCCGGCTCGACGATCCCGGTGAAGAGCAGGTGGCCGATGCTCGAGGTGAGCGCGTCGACCGGCTCACCCCCCGGGGTCAGCGCGAACGCGTAGCACTCCCGGTGCGGCAGCCAGAAGTCGCGGCGGAACCGCTCGCGCAGCCGCGCCGCCTCGGTCTCCAGCCGGTCGGCGTACGCCGGGTCGTCCCAGAACTCCCGGGCCAGCCGGGCGCCCCGCAGCTTCGCGTCGTACGCGTACCCCTGCAGCTCGGCGGTCGCCCGGGGGAACGCCGGCTGGCGGCTGTGCCGGTCGACGATCGCCTCCGGGGAGTTCCGCCAGGTCTGGTTGGCCACCCCGTTGACCGTGTTGCGCGGCTGGTAGCGCAGGTACCCGTCGCCGCACAGGTCGCCGTACTCGTCGATCCAGTCCAGCGCCATCCGGGCCGGGTGGCGCAGCTGGCGGACCAGGTCGGCGTCACCGGTCCAGCGCTCGTACTCGTCGAGCAGGACCACGAAGAGCGGGGTGGTGTCGGCCGCGCCGTAGTAGACCGCGGTGGGTGCCTCGCCGAACGCGGCCGCCTCGCCGTAGCGGAGCTCGGCGAGGATCTTCCCGGGTTCCTCGTCGTGGTAGTCGTCGAGCCGGCCGCCCTGAAGCAGGGCGAGCAGGCGCAGCGTCGCCGGGGTCAGCTCGGGGGTGAACGGCAGCGTCTGCAGGCAGGTGATCATGGCGTCGCGGCCGTAGAGCGCCATCGCCCAGGGCAGGCCGCCCACCGGCACCCGTTCGTGGTAGGCCAGCGGCAGGTACCGCAGCGCGGCCAGGTCGGTCAGCGCCTGCCGGTACGCCGGTTCCAGGGATTCGCGGTCGGCGACGAGCTGCGGCGCCCGCTCGAACCACTCGGCGAGTTCCTCGCGCATGTCCCGCTGCACGTGCTGCCGGTGGGCCTCCAGGTTGGCCCGCAGGTCCCGACCCTCGGCCCCGTGGATGATCATGGCGGCGTGCAGGTCGGTGTGCCACTCGCCGTTCGCTGCGACCCGGATCCGGAAGGTCATCCCGCGCGGGTCGACCTCCACCGGTTGCGTGCTGGTGACCAGCGTCTCCCGGACGAACCGGTCGCGCTGGTAGCAGAGGCGCAACTGGCGGCGGGCCGGGTCGGGGGTGACGGCCGGCCGGCGCGGCGCCGGGCGGCGGATTTCGGCGGTGTCGGCGAAGTCGCTGCCGATCTCCATCCGGACGGTGTACTCGGCGGGCTCGGACGAGTGGTTGAGCACGGTGATCCGCTCGTTGAAGCTGTCGTCGATGGACCGGTGCCGGATGACCGAGACGTCGGCGTCCACGTAGTGGCTGGCGGTGCCGGGGACCAGCACGAACCGGGTCTCGAAGGAGGCCAGCTCGTCCCGGGACAGGGCATGCAGCCGCTCCCCGTCGACGGTGAGCACCCAGCGGGACACGAACCGGGTGTCGAAGGACCAGAGCCCGATCGGTGCGTACGGGTCCACCTCCATGTCGCCCTGACCGTCGCCCATCGCGAAGGAGTTGCCGGCGAGAATGTGGCACATCTGCTGCTTCATCGACCGCCCCCCTCGCAACCAGTCCGCGGATGCCGGGCGTCGGGCGGCCCGGGGAAGAGCCGGCGCAGGGCCAGCAGCAGCCGCAGGTTGCCCTGCACCGTGAGGTCGTTGCGGAGCAGGGCCGCCGCCGGGTGCAGGTGGCCATCGACGATCCGGTCGAAGACGTCCCGATCGGCACGGACCACCAGCTCGGCCTCGTCGAAGGAGCGGGCCACGCGGACCTGCTGCCGGTCGATGAGCAGAAACCAGTGCTCGGTCCGGCTGCCGTCCCGCACGTCGAGCCGGAGGCTGCCGGCCGTGTTCTCCGGCAGGTCGGGGTGCGCGCCGGCCACCCGTTCCGCCAGGTACTGCGCCGCCGACATGCCCATCGGTCCCTCCCGGTGTCCGGTCGTCCCCGCAGGGTCCCCGCCAGGAGGGTGAGCCCAACTCACCCGATCCGGGTGAGGGCTGGTGGAGATCTCGCCGCCTCGGGTAGAGCGGAGGCATGACGACGGACCGGGAACGGGTGCTCAGGGCGCTGCTCACCATGCAGCGCCAGTCCTGGGAGCAGGGGGTGACCGGGCATGCCCTGCTCGACCTGGGGCGGGGGGAGGCGGCGCTGCTGGTCGCCGACGCGGCGGTCACCCGGCAGCACCCGGACGGGCGGCTCGGCGACGTCTCCGGCGAGAGCGGGTCGGTCAACGGCGCGGCCTGCGGTGAGGTGGTCCGGTACGCGGCCGCGACCGACGGGGACCGGCGCTGGTCGGCGGCGCTCGACGCGCAGCTCGACTGGCTCGTGGCCCGGGCCCCGCGGGCGGCCGACGGCACCCTGTTCCACCTGCTCGACAGCCGTCAGGTCTGGGCGGACACGGTCTACATGGTGCTGCCGCTGCTCGCGGTGTGCGGCCGGACCGAGCTGGCCGCGGCGCAGCTCGCCGGGCACCGGCGCCGGCTGCACGACGAGCGCGCCGGCCTCTACGCGGCGCGCTGGGACGAGGACCGGGGCGAGCTGGACCGGCCGGAGCACTGGGGCACCGGCAACGGCTGGGTGGTCGCCGGGATCGCCCGGGCGCTGCGCCTGGCGCCGTCCTGGCCGGCCGGGCTCCGCGACGAGCTGGCCGGGCACGCCCGGGCGGTACTGGAGTCCTGCCTGGCGTACCGCACCGACGACAGGCTCTTCCACGACGTGCTGGACGACCCGGGCACGTTCCGGGAGGCGAACACCGCGCAGATGCTGGCCTACGCGGCGCTGACCGGAGTGGCCGACGGCTGGCTGCCGACGTCGTGGTGGGTCACCGGGTCGGAGCTGCTGGCCGCGGCCGACCGGCGGGTCGACCGGTACGGGCGGCTGACCGGGGTGAGCGGCGCGCCGGACTTCGCGCGGCCCGGCACCTCGCCGGAGGCGCAGGCGTTCCACCTGCTCGCCCACGCCGCGCTGGACCGGGCCCGGGCCGCGGTCAGCCCCGCTGGATGAGGCCGCGCACGTAGGCGGCCTGGCCCGCGTGCTGGAGGTCGTCCTCCAGCAGGCTGGCCAGCCGTACGCCGAGGGTGACCGGCGGGTCCCAGTTCTCGTCCACCACCCGGTCGAGGTCGGCCGGTCGCAGGCCACGCAGGTACGCCAGGGTCCGGTCGACCACCGCCCGGTGGTAGTCGACGAGCACCCGGCCGTCCTCCGGCCGCACGGCGGCGATCTGCTCGGGGCCGTGCCCGAAGCCGGTGTCGCCGGGATCGGCGGTCAACCCGCACCGGCCCGCCCAGTCACCGGTGGCCCAGAGCTGCTCCTCCCCCAGCACGTCGGACACGCCGTGGTCCTGGACCCGGGTCAGGTGCCAGACCAGCCAGCCCACCGGGTTCGCGCCGGCCGCCGGGGCCTGCCGCAGCTGCTCCGCGCTCAGCCCGTCGACCGCCGACTCCACCAGGTCGGGCAGCCGGCCGTACGCCTCGGTCAGCAGGTCGTTCACGTCCACGGTCCACGCTCCTCCGCCCTCGGGGCCACCTGGGCAGTACCGCCCACACGGCCGGGCAAACCTCGCCCTAGGCTGATCATGTGGTCGCGGCGCTGGAGTTGTATCTCGACACCGACGCCACCCGGCGGATCCGGGTGCTCTGGGACGCGCTGGAGTCCGAGGGCGTACAGAGCATGAAGTCCCTGCTGGAACAGCGGCACCGGCCGCACGTATCGCTCGCGGTGGCGCCCCGCTTCGACCCGGACCGGGTCGCCGAGGCGCTCGCCGGGATGGTGGTGGCCGCCCCGCTGCGGCTGGAGTTCCAGCACGCCGGCCAGTTCGTCGGGCGGGTGCTCTGGCTCGGCCCGGCCCCCACCGCCGAACTGCTGTCGCACCACGCCCAGGTGCACCACCGGCTCGCCCGCGCCGGCGTCGACCTGGTCGAGCACTACCAGCCGGGCCGCTGGGTGCCGCACTGCACGCTCTCCATGCGGGTACCGAACACGCTGATGGCGGCCGCGGTCCGTCGCTGCCTGGAGGTGCTGCCGCTGACCGCCACCGTGGTCGGCGCGTCCGTCACCGACCACGCCCGGGGCATCTCCCACCCCCTCCCCTGACCACCCGGGGGCGGGTCAGCGCGGGCCGAAGTCGACCAGGAAGGTCGGGTACTCGGGTTGCGGGCACGGGTCGCCCCGATGACCGAGCCGCTCGTAGAAGGGCGCCGCGCGCTCCCGGTGCGCCTGCCACTCCAGGTGCCGGACCCGCCCGGCCGCCCACGTCGAGACCGCCGCGAGCAGCGCCGCGCCCACGCCGTGCCGGCGCCGGTCCGGGCGTACGTAGAGGTCGTGCAGGCGGGCGGTGCGGTGCTCGTCGCCCGCCCGTAGGTGTGGTCCGTGGTCCTGGGCGGCGGCATACCCGACCAGGCCCTCCGGGTCCGCCGCGCCGAGCAGCGCCCAGCGGGGGTCGGCGAGAAGGTCCAGGAACCGCCGGCGGTGCACCTCGGGCGGATCCGCCCCCACGCCCATGTCGCGGAGCATCGGCCAGAGCGCCGGCCAGTCGTCGGCGACCAGTTCCCGTACGGTCGTCACGCCGGCCAGGATGCCGCGGCGGCGACCACGGGGCCAGCGGTTTCCGGGCCGGGCGGCCCCTGGCAGCGCATCACCAGCAGGGCGATGTCGTCCTCGTGCCCGGCCGGGGCGAGTTCGAGCAGCAGGTCGCAGAGGTCCTCCACGGCGGCGTCCCCGACCTGCTCCAGCCGCAGCGTGAGGTCGGCGATCCCCTCGTCGAGCAGGTCGGCGCGGCGCTCCACCAGCCCGTCGGTGTAGAGCACCAGGGTGCTGCCCGGGGCCAGCTCCACCGTCTGCTCGCGGCGCGGCACGCCCGGCTGCACGCCGAGCATCAGGTCGTGACCTTCGAGCAGCCGTACGCCGCCGGTGGGTCCGCGCAGCAGGGCCGGCGGGTGCCCGGCGTTGGACCAGCGCAGCCGCCAGCCGTCCCGGGTGGGCTCGGCCCGGGCCAGCAGCGCGGTGGCCAGGGCCCGTACCTGCAGGCCACGCAGCGCCCGGTCCAGCCGGCCGAGCAGTGCGGCGGGCCCGTCCTCGCCGTCGTACGCCAGCCCGCGCAGCACGTTGCGGATCTGGCCCATGGCCGCCACCGCGTCCCGGTCGTGGCCGGTCACGTCCCCGACCACCAGCACGGTCGACCCGCCGGCGGTCTGGAAGGCGTCGTACCAGTCGCCGCCGACGTGCACGCCGTGTGCGGCGGCCTGGTAGCGGACGCCGATGTCCAGCTCCCCCGTGGTGGACGGCGAGGTGAGCAGGCTGTGCTGCAACGCCTCGGAGAGCCGTTGCGCGGCCAGCGCGCCGGCCCGCTGGGCGGCCAGTTGCTGGATCCGGTCCAAGGCCTGGGCGCACTGCGCGGCGAAGGCCTCCAGCATGGTGATCTCGTCGGGCCGGAACCGCCGCTCCTCCCGCCATGACACGGCGAGCGAGCCGAGCAGCCGGACCCCGACCCGCAACGGCAGGAACGCCCAGGCGTGCCGGCCGGTGTCCTCGTACACGTCGATCATCTCGGGGGTGAAGGCGACGCCGGCGGCGCGGTCGGGCAGCAGGAGCGGCTCGCCGGTCCGGGCCACCCAGCAGGCCGGTAACGGGCTGTTATACGGCACGTCGCCGTAGGTCTCCTGGATCTGCCGGCCGAGCCGGCTGCCGACGACGACGCGCAGCCGTTCGACGCCCTCGCGGACGACCACCGCGCCGCCGTCCGCCCCGAGCACCGGCACCGCCCGGTCCACCATGATGGCGACCAGATCCTCCACGGTCTCCACGCTCAGCAGGTCCAGCGCGACGGCGACCATCCGGTGCAACCGCTCGTCGGCGCGCCGCTCGACCCGCTGCACCACGGCGCTCTCCCCGACCTCGCGGGCGGCGACCGCGTCGGTGACGTCCGGGCCGGCAGGCACCGGCCGGGCCGGGACGGTCTCGTCGTCTCCGCGCACCGCTCCCCTTCCCTCGCCCGGTCCTCGGCCGACGGACAGCACAGCACACCTCTCCACGGCCGCACCCACCCGGTCCGGCGATGTCGGCTTGACACTCCCATCGGAAAGCCTAAACTTACCGTTCGTGGCCACTTACCAAGGACGGATGCTCGACGCGCTGGGCGACCCGACCCGGCGCGCGGTCTTCGAGCTCCTCGCCGCCGGGCCACGTTCGGTCGCCGAACTCGCGGCCGACCTGCCGGTCAGCCGTCCCGCGGTGTCCCAGCACCTGAAGGTGCTCAAGGAGGCCGCCCTGGTCTCGTCGACGGCCGTCGGCACCCGCCGCCTCTATTCGCTGGACCCGCAGGGCCTGGCGGCCGTGCGCGGCTACTTCGACCAGTTCTGGCAGCAGGCCCTGGCGGCGTTCGCGGACGCCGTCGACAACCCTCCCGAGGAGGAGCCGTGACCACCGCAGAAACCGACACCGCCGTACGCACCAGCGTCCGGGTCAGCGCCGGACCCGAGCGCGCGTTCGAGGTCTTCACCGCCGGCATGGACCGCTGGTGGACCCGCTCCCATCACGTCCAGCCCGGCACGCTCAAGGCGATCGGCGTCGAGCCGTGGGTGGGCGGCCGCCTCTGGGAGGAGAACGACGCCGGGGACGTCTGCGCCTGGGGCCGGGTGTTGACCTGGGACCCGCCGCGCACGTTCGCGTTCGCCTGGCTCATCGGCCCCGACTGGGCCGTTCCCGGTCCCGACGCGCCCGGCAGCCGGGTCACCGTCACGTTCTCCCCGGACGGCGACGGGACCCGGGTCGACCTCGTGCACGACCAACTGGACGCCCACGGTCCCGGCTGGGAGAGCGTCCGGAACGGGGTCGGTAGCGACGGCGGCTGGCCCGCCGGCCTGCGCGAGTTCGCCCGGACCGTCTGACCGCCCCCGCCCCGGTCCGGCGCCGCACCCGGGCCGGGGCGACCGGTGAGCGGCCCGCGTGGCGGTTCCACCGGTCAGGCATACACTTGCCGCGTGAGGCTCACCAGGTGACCAGCGAAAGCGTGCCGTCCACGGCGTACGGTCACGTGTGCCTCGCCTACCACGATCCCGACTCGCTCGACGCCTGGGCGGTGCGGTTCCTGGGCGCCGGGCTCGCGGCCGGCGAGCGGGTCGCCCTGATCGCCCCGGGGAACCGCGACGACCTGGCCCGCCGCCTGGACCGGCTGCCCGGCCGCGACGACGCGCTGCGCCGGGACGCGCTGCGCCTCCTCTCCGTCGACCGGATGTACCGCTCCGACGCGATCATCGACCCGCATGCTCAGGTCCGCGCGTACGACGCCGCCACGACGGAGGCGCTCGCCGACGGCCACACCGGGCTACGGGTGGTGGCCGAGGCGACCACCCTGGTCCGCACGCCCGCCCAGCGGGACGCGTTCGCCCGCTACGAGCACCTCATCGACCGCTACCTGCGGCACCGGCCGATGTCGGCGACCTGCGCGTACGACCGGCGCGAGCTGGGCGACGCGGCGATCGCGGAGCTCGCCTGCATGCACCCGAGGACCAACGCGGACGTGCTGTTCCGGCTGCACGCGACGGCCGCCGAGGCGGTCGTGGCGCTCGGCGGCGAGCTGGACCCGTCCAACCACCGCCTCTTCGCGGACGCCCTGCACCGGGCCGACCCGCGACCGGCCGACGGCCGGCTGGTGGTGGACGCGACCGCGCTGCGCTTCGTCGACCACCGCAACCTGCTGCACCTGCGCGACCACGCCCGGCGGCACGGCGCGACGCTGGTGCTGCGCACCGCGCATGCCGCGGCCGCCCGGCTGGCCGAGCTGCTGGACCTCACCGAGGTCCGGGTGGAGGTGGCGCGGTGAGGACCGGGGCCGCGGCCGGCCACGCGGGCTACTTCCACGAGGCGATCTTCTTCGACTCGGACGACCACCTGCTCGCCGTGGTGGTGCCGTTCCTGCTCGGCGGGGTCGAGGCCGGCGAACCGACCGTGGTCGGCTTCGGCGCGCGCAACGCCGAGCTGGTCCGCCGCGCCCTGCCCCCGGGTTCCGGGGTGACCTTTTTGCCCGGCGGCGACGTCTACGCCCGCCCGACCTCCGCCATCCGCGCCTACCGCAAGCTGCTGGGCGGGTACGTCGCCGAGGGGGCGGCCCAGATCCGGATCGTCGGCGAGGTCCCCCTGCAGAACCAGGGCGTGACCTGGGACTGGTGGGCCCGCTACGAGTCGGCGATAAACCACGCGTACGACGACTTCCCACTCTGGAGCATGTGCGCGTACGACACCCGGGTCGCCTCGCCGCAGGTGCTCGCGGACGTGGCGCGCACGCACCCGCGGGAGGTCCGGCCGGACGGCAGCCACGTGCCCATCGAGGCCTACACGGAGCCGATCCGCTTCCTGACCGAGCCGCAGCCGGTGGTGCTCGACCCGGTGCAGCGGACGGCCCCGGTGGTCGAGCTGACCGACCCGACCCCGGCCGAGGCCCGCGCCGCCGTCCTGGCCGTCGACCGGGGCCAGGTCCCGGCCGACGACGTCGAGGACCTGATGGTGGCGGTCAGCGAGATGGTGACCAACGCGCTGCGGCACGGCGTGCCCCCGACCTGTGTGCGGCTGTGGAGCGGACCGGACCGGATCGTGGTGACCGTGCAGGACCGCGGCGTCGGCCCCAAGGACCCGTACGCGGGCCTGCTGCCGGCGGGCGACGGCACGACCGGCGGGCTCGGGCTGTGGATCAGCCACCAGTCCTGCAACCACGTGACGCTGCACCGGGACGACGAGGGCTTCACCGTCCGGCTCACCGCCGGGAACCCGCACTTCCCGGTCTGACCGGCTCAGCCGTCGAACGAGCACGACGTGCAGCAGGTGCGGGTCGTGCTCCCCCTCCACCCGACTCAGCTCGATGTCGCTGGTCCGCCGCCTCGGAAAAGAGCGTGTCGGCGAGGCAGGTCACGAACAGGGCGAGCCGCCTGTCAGCCCTCCCGGGTCGGTCCGGAACCGCCGAGGACGGGGTGGGGCTGGGACCCGCGAGCCGACGACGGTACCGTTGCGCCTCATCATGCCCTGCGGGGCGGTCATCCGCCGGCCTGGCGCTGGCGAACCGACGGAGGATGGCGAATGTCCAACGGCGAGGAACCGTTCGCACCCCACGAGGACGGGTCGGCGCGGCCGAGGTTCGAGACGGCGTTGCGTGGCTACGAGAAGCGCCAGGTGGACCGGTACGTCGAGCAACTGGACCGCGACCTGTCGGCGGTGACGGCCGACCGCGACCGGGCGTACGCGCAGGCGCGGGAGCTGACCGCGCAGCTGCAGCGGCTCCAGGCCGAGACGGCCGAGCTGCGGCAGCGGCCGGCGGCGGTGGACCGGGCGTCCTTCCGCGACCTCGGGCCGATGGTCGAGCAGATCCTCGACCTGGCCGAGCGGCAGGCCGGGCAGATCACCGAGGCCGCCGGCAAGCGCGCCGCCGACCTCCAGGCGCAGGCCGAGAAGGTGCTCGCCACCGCCCAGGAGGAGGCGGTCCGGGAGCGCCGGGAACTGGAGGAGGAGCTGTCCGCCCGCCGTACCGAGGCCGAGCGGCTGGACGAGGAGCGGCGGACCGCCGCGCAGGCGGAGCTGACCGCGATCCGGGAGCTGGCGGAGAAGCTGCGCGCGGAGGGGCAGGCCGCCCACGACCGGGCGCAGCAGGAGGCGAAGCGGATCGCGGAGCAGAGCGCGCAGCAGGTCGAGCAGGCCCGCTCGGCGTCCGAGGCGCTGGTGAAGGCCGCCCGTACCCAGATTCAGCAGGAGGTGCAGGCCAACCGGAGCAAGGCCCAGCAGGAGCTGGGCCAGTGGCAGGCCACCATGGCCCGCGAGCTGGACGAGCGGCGGGCCGCCGCCGAGCAGGAGCTGGCCGACCGGGCCGGCGCCGCCGAGCGGGACATCGCCGCCCTGGTCGCCGAGGCCCAGCAGTACGCCACCGAGGTCCGCGAGCGGGCCGATGAGGAGACCGCCGCCCACCAGGAGCAACTGTCCACCGTGCAGCAGGAGGTCCAGCAGCGGCAGGAGGCCCTCGCCCAGCTCCAGGCCGAGCTGGACACCGTCGCCAAGGAGCTGGAGCGGGCCCGGCAGGAGATCGGGACGGTCGAGCAGGACGGCGCGGCGCTGGAGGAGCGGCTGGTCGAGGTGCGCCGGGACCTGGCCGCCGAGACCCGGCGGCTGGAGGACGCGCGGCGGGCGGCGGACCTGGCCGAGCAGCACGCCAAGGAGACCCGGGCGCGGGTGCAGCGGGAGGCGAAGCGGGTGGCCAACCTGGCCGCCGCGGCGGTCATGGCGGCCGCCGCCGGTGGTGCGGAGACCGCCGAGTACCCGACCGTGGCGGCGCGGGTGGCGGACGAGCCGGTGGTCCCCGCGCCGGCGGAGCGTCCCGCCGTCCCCGCACCGGTCGAGCGGCCGGCCCTGCAGCCGGTGCCCGAACCGGCGGCTGTGGACGGCGGGAGCTTCAACGCCTTCGCGGTCCGGACGCCGGCGCCGCGTACCGCCCCGGACGCGGAGACCACGGACGAGCCGACCGCCGGCCCGGACGCCGGGATCCCGGCCAACGCCTGACGGCACGCCTCCTGGCCGGCGCTCCCCGGGGACGCCGGTCAGGAGCCGGTCGGCACTCCGGCGTCGAGCTGTCCGATCAGCGGGGCGAGCAGGGCGTCCAACTCCCGGGCCAGCACCGTGACGGCACGGCGGGCGGCGGCGGGCACCCCGGCGCCGGGCCCGTCCGGTGCCGGGGGCAGGTCGTCCAGCGGGAGCGGCGCCTCCACCTGGAGGGTGGCCCGCAGGTGCGGGGTGCGGGTCAGGTCCCGCTCGGCCGGCGTGACGAACTGGCCGAACACCTCCGGCCAGTCCCGCCAGCCCCGGTCCCGCTGCCACTGCCGGCTCCAGGTCAGCTCCGCCGGCCAGCGGGAGACCAGGGTGACCGCGCAGGTGAGGCTGCCGTCCCACGGGCTACGGGCGCAACTGGCGGCGACGACCCGCCGGTGCCAGCGCACGTACGGCGGGTCCAGGGTGGTCGCCAGCCGCCAGGCGCTCACCGCGAAGGCCACCGGGGCGATGTCGCCCCAGGCGTCGGCGAAGTCGACCAGCCGGTGGGACACCTCGGCCTCGTACCGGCCGCGCCCGCCGGCACCCCGCTCCCGGTCGAGCTGTTCGTCGAGCCAGAACGCCCGGACTGTGCCCATCACCGTCTCCGCTCCGCCGTCGGCCGCCTCCATCATGGTCCGCCGGCGTCGATCCGGCGGGCTGGTTCAGCCGTGGCGCAGCGCGGCGGCCAGGTCACCGAGGTACCGGGCGACCGGGCCGGCGGTGAGCACACCGCTGCCGGCGCCGGCCAGCTCCCCGGCGGCGGGCAGCAGCTCGCCGTG
>NZ_JBSGJR010000141.1:0-12833 GCF_053605645.1 Micromonospora sp. NPDC003776 | reverse complement strand
CGGGCCGCGCCCTCGCCACCTCCGCCCTCCGGGGCCCCCCCACCCGGGGTGGCGGGGCCCCGTTCGTCTGTCCGGTGTGGGAGGCTCGGCGCATGCGGCTGGAGGGCGTCTGGCTGCGGTACCACCGGCGCGCGCCGTGGGTGCTGCGGGAGACCGAGGTACGGATCGGCCCGGGCGAGGTGGCGGTGGCGTTCGGGCGCAACGGCGTCGGCAAGTCCACCCTGCTCCAGCTCGCGGCGGGTGTGCTCCGCCCGACCCGGGGCCGGGTGGTCGACCGGCCGCGGGCCGTCGGCTGGGTGCCCGAGCGGTTCCCCGCCGACCAGCCGTTCACGGTGGATGCGTACCTCACCGCGATGGGCCGGGTGGCCGGGCTTTCTGGCGCCGAGGCCGAGCGGGCGGTGCGGCACTGGGTCGACCGGCTCGGCCTGACCCGGTTCCACGGGGTCCGGCTGCCGCAGCTCTCCAAGGGCACCGCCCAGAAGGTCGGCCTCGCCCAGGCCCTGCTGCGCCCGCCCGGCCTGCTCGTCCTCGACGAGCCGTGGGAGGGATTGGACGCCGCCGCCCGCGAGATCGTCCCGGAAGTGGTCGGCGAGGTCCTCGCCGACGGCGGGACCGTACTGGTCAGCGACCACCGGGGCGAGACGGTCCGGCTGCCGGGCGCCCGGCACTGGACGGTCGCCGAGGGCACGGTCACCGAGGAGCCGCCCGCCGGGGACGCGGCCGTCGCCGTGGTCGAGCTGGCGATCCCGGCCGCCCGGGTCGCCGCCGCCGTCGCCCGGTTGCGCGCCGAGGGCCACCACGTTCTGCGGGTACGCGACCACGCCGCCCCGCCCCCCGCCACGCGACCCGACCCTGGACTCCGCGCCGACCCGGCCCCGTCCGGCGCGGCGCGCCCCGACTCCGGACTCCGCGCCGACCCGCCCCTGCCCGGCGCGGCGTTTCCCGACTCCGGACTCCGCGCAGACCCGGCCCCGCCCGGCGCCGCGCGACCCGACTCGGCGCCACCGACGGAGCCGGCCGAGGATCGGGCCGGCGTCCCGACGGCGAGCGGTCCCGGCCCGGCCGAGGGGGCGGTGCCGGCCGCGCCCGACGGCGGCCCGGCGGCCGAGCCGGACCGGACCGGGTCGGCGCCGGAGGTGGCCCGGTGACGGCGCTGGTCCGGCTGCGGCTGGCCGGCTTCCTGCGTACCGGACGGGCGCTGGCCCCGGTGCTGACCGGCCTGCTCGCCCTCGGCGTCCTCTACGGCGGCGGCCGGGCGCAGCCGGCGGAGGCGTACGGCGTCTCGGCGGTGGTGCTCTTCCCGGTGCTGGCCTGGCAGACCAAGATCCTGCTGGACGTGGAGCCGGACGTGCAGCGCCGGCTCGCCCAGGTGGTGCTCGGGCCCGCCCGGGAGCGGGCCGCCGGACTGCTCGCCGCGGCCGTGGCCGGGCTCGGCACGGTGGCCGTCGCCCTGGTCTTCCCGTGGCTGGTGGGAGGGGTGACCGGCCCGGTCGGGCCGGGGGACCGGCCGGTCGCCGCCGGGGTGGCCCTCGGCCTCTGGGTGCACCTGCTCGCCCTGCCCGGCGCAGTGGGACTCGGCGCGCTGGCCAGCCGGGCGATCACCCGCAGCGCCGGGTACGGCGTCGCGGTGCTCGCCCTGGGCGTGGTCGGCGCCCTGGTCCTGGGCCTCTCCCGCTCGGCGGTGCCGTGGCTGGCGCCGCCGCTGATGCCGGCCGCCCGGGCGTTGACCGGCCACCTCGCGCCCGCCTCCGGCGTGCTGCTGACCGCCTGGGCCCTGGCCTGGGCGGCCGTGGCCCTGGCCGGGTACGCCTGGGGCCGCCGCACCCGCGCCTGAGCCCTGCTGCCCGACCCCGCCGCCCGCCTCGCCGCCTGGCCTCGCCGTCTTGATCCACTCTGGCTGCGGTAGATCGGGGTCTCCCGGCGGCAAATCGCCCCGGCCTGCCGCACCTGGAGTCGATCAATCGGCCCCGAACGGGTGACCGGGCGCACTCCGGGGGCGATTTGGTGGTACGGGGACACGTCGCGTAACCTTGGCGCGTAGTTCCACCCAGAGACCGCTGGTCACCGTGCCCTGGCACGGTCGAAGGTCCCGCGATGACGGGCGACCCGCGCAGGGCGGTAAGCGAAAATCGGTGCTGTGCGTGGTCCGCCGACTGCGCCCATGATGCCGGCCCTCGCCCCGTGCGCCCTGCGCCGGGGCTTTTCTCGTTGTCGTGATGCCTCCGCCGCCGTCGCGAGCGTCCGCTCGTCGCCGGCGTACCAGCTCCGAGCAACGAGAGAGGAGGGACATGGCGGACAAGCCGATCCGGGCCGACAAGGCCACGGCCGTCGCCGAGCTGACCGAGAGCTTCCGCAACGCGGGGGCGACCGTGCTGACCGAGTACCGCGGGCTCACGGTTTCGCAGCTCACCCAGCTGCGGCGCTCGCTCGGCAAGGAGACCAGCTACACGGTCGCGAAGAACACGCTGGCCAAGCGTGCCGCGACCGATGCGGGCATCTCCGGCCTCGACGAGCTGTTCACCGGTCCTACCGCGCTGACTTTCGTTTCGGGCGACGTCGTCGAGGCGGCGAAGGGGCTTCGCGACTTCGCGAAGGCCAACCCGAAGCTCGTCATCAAGGGCGGTGTCTTCGAGGGCAAGGCCATTTCCGCGGCCGAGGTCACGAAGCTCGCCGACCTGGAGTCCCGCGAGGTGCTGCTGGCCAAGCTGGCCGGCGCCATGAAGGGCAACCTGAGCAAGGCCGCGGCCCTGTTCCAGGCTCCGCTCGCCAAGACCGCGCGTCTGGCGGCCGCTCTGCAGGACAAGCGCGAGAAGGAGGGCGCCGAGGCGGCCTGAGGCCTCCCGGCGCACCCACGTTCTTAGTTTTCACTTTCAGAAAGGACGCCAGACATGGCGAAGCTCAGCACCGACGAGCTGCTCGACGCGTTCAAGGAGATGACGCTGATCGAGCTCTCCGAGTTCGTGAAGCAGTTCGAGGAGACCTTCGAGGTCACCGCCGCCGCTCCGGTCGCGATGGCCGCGGGCGTGCCGGCCCAGGGTGGCGCCGCTGCCCCGGCCGAGGAGGAGAAGGACGAGTTCGACGTCATCCTCGACGCCGACGGTGGCAAGAAGATCCAGGTCATCAAGGTCGTGCGTGAGCTGACCGGCCTGGGCCTGAAGGAGGCCAAGGACCTGGTCGAGGCCGCGCCGAAGGCCGTCCTGGAGAAGGTCAACAAGGAGACCGCCGAGAAGGCCAAGGCCAAGCTCGAGGGTGAGGGCGCCAAGGTCACCATGAAGTGACCTTGCGTTGACCTGACGCACGTCCGGCTCACGTGAGCCGGGGCACAACCGCGTCGCGGCGGGCGGTGATCCGGGAACGGGTCGCCGCCCGCTGTGGTTGTGCCACCCGGCGGCAGCGGCGTGAGCAGGGCGTACAGGTTCTTCGCACCGGGTTCACAGCGGACGTCTGTCGGTAGCCCGTCGGTGGGAAAGACACCCCGAGCGGTAACCGGCCCTTGACGCGGCCCCGGGCTGACAGGCACGCTGACACCAGCAAGACCTTCCGCGCTTGCAACGGCCACCTCTTGGGTAATGCCAGCGGCAGCACCACCGCCGCGACGCCCGAGCGGACCGGCAGGAGCGTCGCGTTCCGAGCGGCCCGGTAGACCCGGTTTTCCGAGGTCCCGAGGCAAGTTCCGCGACGACCTGCGGGGTGGGCTGGACAGCGGTTAGCCTCTCGGCTACACTGCTAGTTTGCGCTGCCTTCCGACTTGACCCCTGCTCGGAAATGTCCGTTTACGGATAATTCTGGTGGGGTCATTGGAGTGCACGCGTACCAGCCGTTCTGCAGCACCGGTCCTCGGAAGGACGCATCTTGGCAGCTTCCCGCCCTGCGAAGACCAGTCGTACGTCGAGCGCTTTCGCGCCCCGCCGAGTTTCTTTCGGTCGGATCACCGAACACCTCGAGGTCCCCAACCTCCTCGCCATCCAGAACGAGTCCTTCGACTGGCTCGTCGGCAACGAGGCTTGGCAGGGCCGGTCGTCGGACGACCCGCACGCACGCTCGGGTCTCGCGGAGATCCTCGACGAGATCAGTCCCATTGAGGACTTCTCCGGCACCATGTCGCTCTCCTTCTCGGCTCCGCGCTTCGACGAGGTCAAGGCCTCGATCGAGGAGTGCAAGGAGAAGGACCTGACCTACTGCGCCCCGCTGTTCGTGACCGCGGAGTTCACCAACAACACCACTGGCGAGATCAAGAGCCAGACGGTGTTCATGGGTGACTTCCCGATGATGACGCCCAAGGGCACCTTCATCATCAACGGCACCGAGCGCGTCGTGGTCAGCCAGCTCGTCCGCTCGCCGGGCGTGTACTTCGACAAGCAGCCGGACAAGACCTCCGACCGCGACCTCTCCAGCGTCAAGGTCATCCCGAGCCGGGGTGCCTGGCTGGAGTTCGACATCGACAAGCGCGACACGGTCGGCGTCCGCATCGACCGTAAGCGGCGGCAGGCCGTCACCGTCCTGCTGAAGGCCATCGGGTGGTCCGCGGAGCAGATCCGCGAGAAGTTCGGCTGGTCCGAGCTGATGATGACCACGCTCGAGAAGGACCACATCGCCGGCCAGGACGAGGCGCTGCTCGACATCTACCGGAAGCTCCGCCCTGGCGAGCCGCCGACCCGCGAGAACGCCCAGACCCTGCTCGACAACCTCTTCTTCAACCCGAAGCGGTACGACGTCGCCAAGGTCGGGCGCTACAAGTTCAACAAGAAGCTCGAGCTGGACGTGCCGATCACCACCGGCACGCTCACCGAGGACGACATCGTCGCCACCGTGGAGTACCTCTGCCGGCTGCACGCCGGTGAGGAGGGCTACGAGGCCGACGACATCGACCACTTCGGCAACCGGCGCCTGCGTACCGTGGGCGAGCTGATCCAGAACCAGGTCCGGGTCGGTCTCTCCCGGATGGAGCGGGTCGTCCGCGAGCGGATGACCACCCAGGACGTCGAGGCGATCACGCCGCAGACCCTGATCAACATCCGCCCGGTGGTGGCGGCGATCAAGGAGTTCTTCGGTACGTCGCAGCTGTCCCAGTTCATGGACCAGACCAACCCGCTGGCGGGCCTGACCCACCGGCGCCGGCTGAGCGCGCTCGGCCCGGGTGGTCTGTCCCGGGAGCGGGCCGGCTTCGAGGTCCGGGACGTGCACCCGTCCCACTATGGCCGGATGTGCCCGATCGAGACGCCGGAAGGCCCGAACATCGGTCTGATCGGCGCGCTCTCCACCTTCGCCCGGGTCAACCCGTTCGGCTTCATCGAGACGCCGTACCGGAAGGTCATCGACGGTCGGGTCACCGACCAGATCGACTACCTGACCGCGGACGAGGAGGACCGGTTCGTCAAGGCGCAGGCCAACGCCCCGCTGAAGTCGGACGGTTCGTTCGCCGAGGACCGCGTCCTGGTCCGCCGTAAGGGCGGCGAGACCGAGGACGTGGCGCCCGGGGCCGTGGACTACATGGACGTCTCGCCGCGGCAGATGACCTCGGTCGCGACGGCGATGATCCCGTTCCTCGAGCACGACGACGCCAACCGCGCGCTCATGGGCGCGAACATGCAGCGCCAGGCGGTGCCGCTGGTCAAGGCCGAGTCGCCGCTGGTCGGTACGGGCATGGAGTACCGCGCGGCCGTGGACGCCGGTGACGTCGTCGTCGCCGAGGTCGGCGGTGTGGTCGAGGACCTCTGCGCGGACTACATCACCGTCCACCAGGACGACGGCCACCGCCGGACGTACTTGCTGCACAAGTTCCGCCGCTCCAACGCCGGCTCCTGCGTCAACCAGAAGCCGGTCGTCTTCGAGGGCGACCGCGTCGAGGCCGGCCAGGTCATCGCCGACGGTCCGTGCACCGACGAGGGCGAGATGGCGCTCGGGCGCAACCTGCTCGTGGCGTTCATGTGCTGGGAGGGCCACAACTACGAGGACGCGATCATCCTGTCGCAGCGCCTCGTGCAGCAGGACGTGCTCACCTCGATCCACATTGAGGAGCACGAGGTCGACGCCCGGGACACCAAGCTCGGCCCGGAGGAGATCACCCGCGACATCCCGAACGTCAGCGAGGAGATGCTCGCCGACCTGGACGAGCGGGGCATCATCCGGATCGGCGCCGAGGTCGTCCCTGGCGACATCCTGGTCGGCAAGGTCACGCCCAAGGGCGAGACCGAGCTGACCCCGGAGGAGCGGCTGCTCCGCGCGATCTTCGGTGAGAAGGCGCGCGAGGTCCGGGACACCTCGCTGAAGGTGCCGCACGGTGAGACTGGCACGGTCATCGGCGTGCGTACCTTCTCCCGCGAGGACGGCGACGAGCTGCCCCCGGGCGTGAACGAGCTGGTCCGGGTCTACGTGGCCCAGAAGCGCAAGATCCAGGACGGTGACAAGCTCGCGGGCCGCCACGGCAACAAGGGCGTCATCTCCAAGATCCTGCCGATCGAGGACATGCCGTTCCTGGAGGACGGCACCCCGGTCGACATCGTGCTGAACCCGCTCGGTGTGCCGTCCCGGATGAACATCGGTCAGGTCCTGGAGACCCACCTCGGGTGGGTGGCCAAGACCGGCTGGAGCGTGGACGGCGACGACGCCGAGTGGAAGCGCCAGCTCCGCTCGATCAACGCGCACGAGTCCGAGCCGGACACCAACGTGGCCACCCCGGTCTTCGACGGTGCCCGCGAGGAGGAGATCTCCGGTCTGCTGGAGTCGACCCTGCCCAACCGGGACGGCAAGCAGCTGATCGGGCGCACCGGCAAGGCGCAGCTGTTCGACGGTCGCTCCGGCGAGCCGCTGCCGGACCCGATCGCCGTCGGCTACGTCTACATCCTGAAGCTCAACCACCTGGTCGACGACAAGATCCACGCCCGGTCGACCGGCCCGTACTCGATGATCACCCAGCAGCCGCTGGGTGGTAAGGCGCAGTTCGGTGGCCAGCGCTTCGGTGAGATGGAGTGCTGGGCGATGCAGGCGTACGGCGCCGCGTACGCCCTGCAGGAGCTGCTGACGATCAAGTCCGACGACGTCCTGGGCCGGGTCAAGGTCTACGAGGCGATCGTCAAGGGCGAGAACATCCCCGAGCCGGGCATCCCGGAGTCGTTCAAGGTGCTCCTCAAGGAGCTGCAGTCGCTGTGCCTCAACGTCGAGGTGCTCTCCAGCGACGGTGTGGCCCTGGAGATGCGCGAGACCGACGACGAGGTGTTCCGGGCCGCGGAGGAGCTGGGCATCGACCTGTCCCGGCGCGAGCCGAGCTCGGTCGAAGAGGTCTGAGGCAGGCGGTCGGGAGCCGGTTCGCCGGCTCCCGACCCCGCCCGTTAGCTAGCAGTACAGACGACGACATAGGGGACATAGTGCTCGACGTCAACTTCTTCGACGAGCTGCGCATCGGCCTCGCCACCGCTGACGACATCCGTCAGTGGTCGCACGGCGAGGTCAAGAAGCCCGAGACCATCAACTACCGCACCCTGAAGCCGGAGAAGGACGGGCTCTTCTGCGAGAAGATCTTCGGCCCGCAGCGGGACTGGGAGTGCTACTGCGGTAAGTACAAGCGGGTCCGCTTCAAGGGCATCATCTGTGAGCGCTGCGGCGTCGAGGTGACCCGCTCCAAGGTTCGCCGGGAGCGGATGGGTCACATCGAGCTGGCTGCTCCGGTGACCCACATCTGGTACTTCAAGGGCGTGCCGAGCCGGCTGGGCTACCTGCTGGACCTCGCCCCGAAGGACCTCGAGAAGATCATCTACTTCGCCTCGTACGTCGTGACGAGCGTGGACGCCGAGGCGCGTCACCGTGACCTCTCGACCATCGAGAACGAGATCCTGGCCGAGAAGCGGCAGGCCGAGAACAGCCGCGACTCGGAGATCGAGAAGCGGGCCGCCAAGCTTGAGGCCGACCTGGCCGAGCTGGAGGCCGAGGGCGCGAAGGCGGACGTCCGGCGCAAGGTCAAGGAGGGCGGAGAGCGCGAGATGCGCCAGATCCGCGACCGGGCCCAGCGCGAGATCGACCGCCTCGACGAGGTCCTCGACACCTTCCGCAAGCTCGAGCCGAAGCAGCTGGTCACCGACGAGCTGCTCTACCGCGAGCTGCGCGACCGCTTCGGCGAGTACTTCACCGGCGGCATGGGCGCCGAGGCCATCAAGGCGCTGGTCCAGAACATGGACCTCGACGCCGAGGCCGAGAACCTGCGCGAGACCATCCGCTCCGGCAAGGGTCAGCGGAAGATCCGGGCGCTCAAGCGGCTGAAGGTCGTGGCGGCGTTCCAGAACACCCGCAACTCGCCGCTCGGCATGGTGCTCGACTGCGTCCCGGTCATCCCGCCGGACCTGCGTCCGATGGTGCAGCTGGACGGTGGCCGCTTCGCGACCTCCGACCTGAACGACCTGTACCGCCGGGTGATCAACCGGAACAACCGCCTCAAGCGACTGATCGACCTGGGCGCGCCCGAGATCATCGTCAACAACGAGAAGCGGATGCTCCAGGAGGCCGTCGACGCGCTGTTCGACAACGGCCGTCGTGGTCGTCCGGTCACCGGTCCGGGCAACCGGCCGCTGAAGTCGCTCTCCGACATGCTCAAGGGCAAGCAGGGCCGGTTCCGTCAGAACCTGCTGGGCAAGCGTGTCGACTACTCCGGCCGTTCGGTCATCGTGGTCGGCCCGAAGCTCAAGCTGCACCAGTGCGGCCTGCCCAAGCAGATGGCGCTGGAGCTGTTCAAGCCGTTCGTGATGAAGCGGCTGGTCGACCTCAACCACGCGCAGAACATCAAGTCCGCCAAGCGGATGGTCGAGCGGCAGCGGCCGGTCGTGTGGGACGTGCTGGAAGAGGTCATCGGCGAGCACCCGGTTCTGCTGAACCGGGCGCCCACCCTGCACCGCCTGGGCATCCAGGCCTTCGAGCCGCAGCTGGTCGAGGGCAAGGCCATCCAGATCCACCCGCTGGTCTGCACCGCGTTCAACGCCGACTTCGACGGTGACCAGATGGCGGTCCACGTGCCGCTGTCCGCCGAGGCCCAGGCCGAGGCGCGGATCCTGATGCTGTCGTCGAACAACATCCTCAAGCCGGCCGACGGCAAGCCGGTCACCATGCCCACCCAGGACATGGTCATCGGTCTCTACCACCTCACCCACCTCACTCCGGGGGGCAAGGGCGAGGGCCGGGCGTTCAGCTCGGACGCCGAGGCGCGGATGGCGTACGACAACGGCGAGCTGCACCTGCAGACTCCGGTCAAGATCCGCCTGCGGGACATCGTCGGGGTGGACAACGGCGCCGGCGCCGAGCCGTGGGTCGCGCCGGAGGGCTGGGTCGAGGGCGAGCCGGTGACCGTGGAGACCACGCTCGGCCGGGTCCTGTTCAACGAGACGCTGCCCCCGGGTTACCGCTTCGTGAACTACGAGATCCGCAAGGGCCAGCTCTCCGCGATCGTCAACGATCTCGCCGAGCGCTTCCCGAAGGTGGCCCTGGCCGCCACCCTCGACGGGCTCAAGGAGGCCGGTTTCCACTGGGCCACCTGGTCCGGCGTCACCATCGGCATGGAGGACGTCATCGCTCCGCCGCGCAAGCGGGAGATCCTGGAGCGGTACGAGAAGGAAGCCGACCGGATCGACAAGCAGTACCAGCGTGGTCTGATGACCGCCGAGGAGCGCCGCGGCGAGCTCATCGAGATCTGGACCAAGGCGACCAACGAGGTCGCCAAGGAGATGGACACCGCGCTGCCGCAGGAGAACCCGCTGTGGAAGATGATCAACTCGGGTGCCCGCGGTAACCTGCTCCAGCTCCGGCAGATCGCGGCGATCCGTGGTCTGGTGGCCAACCCCAAGGGTGAGATCATCCCGCGTCCGATCAAGGCGTCGTACCGCGAGGGTCTCTCCGTGCTGGAGTACTTCATCTCCACGCACGGTGCCCGCAAGGGTCTCGCCGACACCGCGCTGCGTACCGCCGACTCGGGTTACCTGACCCGTCGTCTGGTGGACGTCTCGCAGGACGTCATCATCCGCGAGGAGGACTGCGGCACCGACCGCGCCATCCCGATGCAGATCGGCGAGCGGCTGGACGGCAAGCTGGTCGTGCACACGCACGCCGAGACCAGCGTGCACGCCCGGACCCTGGCCGACGACATCAAGGGGCCGGACGGCACCGTGGTGGCCGAGCGGGGCCAGGACATCAACTCGATCGGCGTCGACAAGATCGTCGCCGCCGGGGTGGAGACCGTCCGGGTGCGCAGCGTGCTCACCTGCGAGTCCAAGCTGGGCGTCTGCGCGGCCTGCTACGGCCGTTCGCTGCCGACCGGCAAGTCGGTCGACATCGGTGAGGCCGTCGGCATCATCGCCGCCCAGTCCATCGGTGAGCCGGGTACGCAGCTGACGATGCGTACCTTCCACACCGGTGGTGTCGCGGGTGAGGACATCACCCAGGGTCTGCCCCGGGTCCAGGAGATCTTCGAGGCCCGGGTCCCGAAGGGTAAGGCGCCCATCGCCGACACCCCGGGCCGGATCCGGATCGAGGACGGCGAGCGGTCGCGGAAGATCATCGTGATCCCGGACGACGGCAGCGACGAGATCGTGTACGACAAGATCTCGAAGCGGGTCAAGCTGCGGGCGCACGACGGCGACCACGTCGAGGTCGGCGAGAAGCTCACCGAGGGCACCATCGACCCGCACGAGCTGCTGCGCATCCTCGGCCCGCGCGCGGTCCAGGTCCACCTGACCCAGGAGGTCCAGGAGGTCTACCGCTCGCAGGGTGTGCTCATCCACGACAAGCACATCGAGATCATCATCCGCCAGATGCTCAAGCGGGTGACGGTCATCGACTCCGGCTCGACCGAGTTCCTGCCGGGCGTGCTGGTCGACCGGGCGCTGTTCGAGTCGGAGAACCGCCGGCTCGTCTCCGAGGGCGGCGAGCCCGCCGCGGGTCGCCCGGTGCTGATGGGTATCACCAAGGCCTCGCTGGCCACCGACTCCTGGCTGTCGGCGGCCTCCTTCCAGGAGACCACCCGGGTGCTGACGGACGCGGCGATCCACGCCCGCAGCGACTCGCTGATCGGCCTCAAGGAGAACGTGATCATCGGTAAGCTCATCCCGGCCGGTACGGGCATCAGCAAGTACCGCAACGTCCGGGTCGAGCCGACCGAGGAGGCGAAGGCCAAGGTCTACTCGATGACCGGCTACCCGGAGACCGACTACGGCTTCGGGCCGGCCAGTGGCCAGGCGGTGCCGCTGGACGACTTCGACTTCGGGTCGTACCGCTAAGCAGTAGGAAACGACGAGGCCCCCGGCGGAACCGCCGGGGGCCTCGTCGCGTCCCGGGGTGCGCCAAATGAAGAGAAGGCTCTCGAAAGAAGTCTGTCGAGAGAATACTCTCGACACATGGCGACCGACGCACCGCGTACCCTCACCGACGCCCGCGAGCTGCGGGCGCTGAGTCATCCCGTACGGCTGGCCCTGATGGAGGCCCTCGGCGGTGGTCCGCTGACGGCGACCCAGGCGGGGGAGCTGATCGGCGAGACGGCGACCACCTGCTCCTTCCACCTGCGGCAACTGGCCCGCTACGGCTTCGTGGAGGAGGCCGGCGGCGGCCGCGGCCGGGCCCGGCCCTGGCGGCTCACCCGGCGTGGCTGGTCCGCGCCGGCCCGGCCCGACGACCCGGACTGGACCCGGGCCTCCCAGGCCCTCGACCGGGTGCTGCTCGACCGGTACGCGCAGCGGCTGCGCCGGTTCGTCGACGAAGCGCCCACCTACCCGAAGGAGTGGTACGAGGCGGCCATCGGGCGGCAGCACCTCGTGCACCTCACCCCGGCGGAGCTGAGCGAGTTCGCCGCCGCGTACCAGGAACTGGTCGCCGACCTCACCGCACGGTTCGACGCCCGGCGTACCGACCCCGCCGCCCGGCCGGCCGGGGCGCTCCCGGTCGAGCTGCTCCTCTTCGGCTACCCGGTGCGGGCTCCGGAGGTGTCGGATGTCGACCCGACGACTGCTGGCTGAACCGCGCGCCCGCCGGTACCTCGCCGGGCAGACCCTGTCCCTGGTCGGCGACAGCGCGATGTGGCTGGCCTGCGGCATCTGGGTGAAGGACCTGACCGGCAGCGACGGCGCGGCCGGGCTGACCTTCCTCTTCTTCACCGCCCCCGCGCTGCTCGCGCCGCTGGCCGGGCTGCTCGCCGACCGGCTGCCGCGGCGCCGGCTGCTGGTGGCGGCGAACCTGGCCGGCGCGGTGATCCTGCTGCCGTTGCTGGCGGTGCGCGGCCCCGACCAGGTGCCGCTGATCTACGCGGTGATGCTCCTCTACGGCTGCCTCCACCTGGTCATCGAGCCGGCCCAGTCCGCCCTGCTCGTCACCCTGCTCCCCGGTGACCTGCTCGCCGCCGCGAACGGGTTGCTGCGGACGGCCCGGGAGAGCCTGCGGCTGCTCGCCCCGCTCGCCGGCGCCGGCCTGTACGCGCTGTTCGGCGGCGCGGCGGTGGCCGTGCTGGATCTGGCCACCTTCGTCGGAGCGGCGGCGCTGCTGCTCACCCTGCCCGGACCGGATCCGGTCCCGGAGCGTACGGAGCGCACGGGTGGCGTGCTGCGGCACTGGACCGGGGAGATGAGCGCGGGCTTCCGGCACCTCGCCGGCCACCCGCTGCTGCGCCGGGTGGTGCTCGCCACCACGGTGCTCGCCCTGGTGCTCGGCTTCGCCGAATCCACCGGCTACGCCGTCGTCGACCGGGGTCTGCACCGCTCGCCGGAGTTCCTCGGGGTGCTCCAGGCCGCCCAGGGGCTCGGCGCGGTCCTCGGCGGCGTGGGCAGTGCCGCGGCGGTGCGCCGGTTCGGCGAGGTACGCGTCGCCGCCGC
>NZ_JBSGJR010000140.1:0-12845 GCF_053605645.1 Micromonospora sp. NPDC003776 | reverse complement strand
GGCGCGAAGAGCGCGCCGCCGGCGACCGCGCCGACGGCGATGCCGGTGCTGTGCAGGCCGGCGATGGCGGCGCTGGTGCCCTGCTCGTCGCGGAGCAGGGGTACGACCGGGCCGAACCCGTAGAGGAAGAAGCCCCAGAGCCCCAGCTGGGCGTAGGTCAGCCAGGTTGTCTTGTCATGGGTGAGGCGGGGCACCGGACTTACGCTACGCGGGCAGGCCCGGTGCCCCGCCCCAGGTGAGAGGCAGCTCTCTCCGCCGTCTCAGCGGACGCTGCGGGCGAACTGCCGCGCGGCCCAGACCACGCCGGCGACGGCGAGCACCGCGATGATCGACAGGCCCTGCCAGACCCGGTCGTTGCTGAGGTCGCCGGCGAAGAGCGCGCGGGTGCCGTCGACCGCCCAGGAGAAGGGGTTCCACTTGGCGACGCCCTGCAGCCAGCCGGGGGCGAAGGTGAGCGGCAGCAGGATGCCGGAGAGCAGCAGCACGGGCTGCGCCACGGTGTTCATCAGCGGGGCGAGCGCGTCCTCGCTCTTGACCTTGAGCGCGACGCCGTACGAGACGGCCGAGGTCATCAGCGCGATCAGGGCCAGCATCAGGTACGCCAGGAGCAGGTATCCGATGAAGACGCGCAGGTCGAACAAGAGCGCTAGCAGGGTGATGATGACCGCCTGCAGGATCAGCGAGACGACGTCGCGCAGGGAGCGGCCGAGCAGCAGGGCGAGCCGGCTGACCGGGGTGACCCGGGACCGCTCGATCACCCCGGCGCGCAGTTCGGCGATCAGGCCGAAGCCCTGGAACAGGCCGCCGAAGATGGCCAGCAGCACCAGCAGGCCGGGGACGAAGACCTTGTAGGCCGCCGCCTGGGTGGGGGCGTTCAGCGCGGGCTTGAGCAGCGGGGCGAAGAGCAGCAGGTACATCACCGGCTGGAAGACGCCGACGAAGACCCAGACGGGGTTGCGGAGCAGCAGCAGGAACTGCCGCTGGAAGATGAGCCAGGTGTCGCGGGCGAGTTTCATGGCAGCTTCTCCGGGGGTCAGGACTCGCGCAGCGAGCGGCCGGTCTTGGTGAGGAAGACGTCGTCGAGGCTGGGCCGGTGCAGCTCGATGGAGCGCAGGTCCAGCCCGCCGCCGTCGAGGCGGCGCAGCACCTGGGGGATGGCGACGGCGCCGTCGTCGACGTAGAGGCGCAGGCCACCCTCGTCGACGGTCTCCAGCTTGGTGACGTACGCCTCGGTGTCGAGCAGCTCGGCGGCGCGCGGCGTGGCGGCGGGGTCGAGGCCGACGAGCACCACTTCGCCGGAGATCTCCCGCTTGAGCTCGGCCGGGGTGCCCTCGGCGACCACCTCGCCGTGGTCCATGATCGCGATCCGGTCGCAGAGCGCGTCGGCCTCGTCGAGGTAGTGCGTGGTGATGAAGACGGTCATCCCCTCCGCCCGGAGCCGGCGGATCTCGTCCCACATGTGCGCCCGGCTCTGCGGGTCGAGGCCGGTGGTCGGCTCGTCCAGGAAAACGATCTTCGGCTCGTGGATGATGCCGAGCGCGATGTCGACCCGGCGCCGCTGGCCGCCGGAGTAGGTCTTGCACTTGCGGTCGGCGTACTCGGTGAGTTGGAAGGCGTCCAGGGCGCGGGTGGCCCGCCGGTGCGCCTCGGCCTTGGAGATGCCGTAGAGCCGGGCGTGCAGCACCAGTTCCTCGCGGGCGGTGGACTCGTCCCAGGTGCTGCCACCCTGGGCCACGTACCCGATCCGGCGACGCACCTCGGCCGGGTCCTTGCGCAGGTCGGCGCCGGCGATGGTGGCGTCGCCGCCGTCCGGCTCGATGAGGGTGGCGAGCATCCGCAGGGTGGTGGTCTTGCCGGCGCCGTTGGGGCCGAGGAAACCGAAGATCTCCCCCTCGGCGACCTCGAGGTTGACGCCCCGGACCGCCTCCACGGTCTTGGTCTCGCGACCCGCGCGGGAGCGGAACGACTTCCGCAGCCCCCTGGTCTCGATCATGTCTGCTCCTGGTCGTCCGGGCCGGAGGTGACCGGCCGCCGATCGTTCGTGCCGGGGACACACCTCTCCCACACGGCTCGGGCTGAGGCTATCGCGATATAACTCTTATGGTCAACGTTGATTAATCCGCGTCTCGATCGCCGGCCCGGGTGCCGTCCTGCCACCCCGACCACCCGTCGCCCCGCTCCATTCCAGCCGGCAGGTACGACACTCCCGACTCGATCCGCTCGGCGATCCGCAGGCACCAGGCCATGTCCGCCTCGGCGCGGGCCAGCCAGAGCTCGAACATCCACCCGACATGCACCGGCTTGCGGTTACGCACCCAGTCCGAGTCCAGGGAGGCACGCATCGACTCGATGCCAGCGCGGATCAGGTTGGCCCGATTGCGCAGCGCCGCCGCCGCCTCGTCGCGCGGCATGGTGGGCAGGAAGGAGAAGGCCGCCACGAAGGGGTCCGCGGTCTCGTGGAGTTGCCACCACTGCGCCCGCAGCAGGGTCTCGAACTCCTCCTCGCCCTTGGCGGTCACCTCGTACGTGGTGCGGGCGGGGCGGGCACCGACCTGCTCGACCGAGACGGTGCGCAGCAGCCCCTCCTCGGTGAGCTTGCGCAGCGCGTGATAGATCGACCCCGGCTGCACGTTGGCCCACTTGTCCGCGCTCCAGCTCAGCAGCTCACGGCGTACGTCGTAGCCGTGCACCGGCTGCATCCACCTGACCAGGCCCAGAATCATCATCCGCGTTGCCGACACCGGACAAGCGTAATAGCCAAATTTGACTACAGTGCGCGATGCCACACTGAGCGATCGTTAGGGTCACGACCCCGGCCGATACACTCCCGGAATCGACCTCCCGGGAGGAGCCACCAAGGTGCGCAAGGTACTCATCGCCAACCGCGGCGAGATCGCCGTCCGCGTCATCCGGGCCTGCCGCGACGCCGGCTTGGCGAGCGTCGCCGTCTATGCCGACTCCGACCGGGACGCACTGCACGTCACCCTGGCCGACGAGGCGTACGCCCTGGGCGGCGACACCGCCGCGGAGAGCTACCTGCGGATCGACAAGCTGATCGACGTTGCCGCGAAGGCGGGCGCCGACGCGGTGCACCCCGGCTACGGCTTCCTCTCCGAGAACGCCGACTTCGCCCAGGCCGTCATCGACGCCGGGCTGACCTGGATCGGCCCGACCCCGCAGGCGATCCGCGACCTCGGCGACAAGGTGACCGCCCGGCACATCGCCCAGCGCGCCGGGGCGCCCCTGGTCCCCGGCACCCCGGACCCGGTCGGCAACGCCGACGAGGTGATGGCCTTCGCGGTCGACCACGGCCTGCCGGTCGCCATCAAGGCGGCCTTCGGCGGCGGCGGGCGCGGCCTCAAGGTGGCCCGCACCATGGAGGAGATTCCGCACCTGTTCGAGTCGGCCACCCGCGAGGCGGTCGCCGCGTTCGGCCGGGGCGAGTGCTTCGTCGAGCGGTACCTGGACCAGCCCCGGCACGTCGAGGCGCAGGTCCTGGCCGACCAGCACGGCAACGTCATCGTGGTGGGCACCCGCGACTGCTCCCTGCAGCGCCGGCACCAGAAGCTGGTCGAGGAGGCCCCGGCGCCGTTCCTCACCGAGGCCCAGCGCCGGCAGATCCACGACAGCGCCAAGGCGATCTGCCGGGAGGCCGGCTACCACGGCGCCGGCACCGTGGAATACCTGGTCGGCGCGGACGGCACCATCTCGTTCCTGGAGGTCAACACCCGGCTCCAGGTGGAGCACCCGGTGACCGAGGAGACCGCCGGCATCGACCTGGTCCGCGAGCAGTTCCGGATCGCCGACGGCGAGAAGCTGCGCTTCACCGAGGACCCGACGCCGCGCGGCCACGCGATCGAGTTCCGGATCAACGGCGAGGATCCCGGCCGTAACTTCCTGCCCGCCCCGGGCGCCATCACGGCGCTGCGGCTGCCCAGTGGCCCGGGCGTCCGCGTCGACACCGGCGTCTCGGCCGGCGACGTGATCGGCGGCAACTTCGACTCGCTGCTGGCCAAGGTGATCATCGTCGGCGAGACGCGTACCGAGGCGCTGGAGCGGGCCCGCCGGGCGCTGGACGAGATGATCGTCGAGGGCATGGCCACGGCGCTGCCCTTCCACCGCCTGGTGGTCCGGGACGAGGCGTTCACCGCCGAGCCGTTCACCGTGCACACCCGGTGGATCGAGACCGAGTTCAACAACACCGTGCCGGCCTTCACCGCCGCGGCCAACCCCGCCGAGGGCCCGGCCGAGCGCGAGACCGTCGTGGTCGAGGTGGGTGGCAAGCGGCTGGAGGTGGTCCTCCCCGCCGGCCTGGGCGCGGGTACGGCGGCGGCCGCGCCAGCCGCGAAGAAGCCGGCCCGCCGGGGCGGTGGCAGCAAGGCCGGCGCCGCGGTCAGCGGCGACGCGCTCACCTCCCCGATGCAGGGCACCATCGTCAAGATCGCCGTCGCGGACGGGGACACCGTCGCCGAGGGTGACCTCATCGTCGTGCTGGAGGCGATGAAGATGGAGCAGCCGCTGCACGCCCACAAGGCGGGTACGGTGAGCAGCCTCGCCGCCGAGGTCGGCGCCGTGATCACCGCCGGCGCGGCGATCTGCACCATCGCCTGAGGTGTAAGGAAGGGCCCCTGTTAACGCCTCCGGTAGGGCAGGGGCCCCTTTTAACGCCACAGGGACCGTGGCGGCCGGGGTGGTTTGGGCCACCAGCGGCGGCGGGACCGGCCGCGAGCAGGAATGATGTTCCGGTGCGGTTCCTTCATGGCGCGGTTCCCGCGCACGACCTGACCTACAACGACGTCTTTATGGCGCCCAACCGCTCCGAGGTGGGCTCCCGGCTCGACGTCGACCTGGCCACGGCCGACGGCACGGGCACCACCATTCCGCTGGTGGTCTCCAACATGACGGCGGTCGCCGGCCGGCGGATGGCCGAGACGGTGGCCCGGCGCGGCGCCATCGCGGTGATCCCGCAGGACATCCCGATCGAGGTGGTGGCCAACGTCGTCGGCTGGGTCAAGCAGCGCCACCTGGTGCACGACACGGCCATCACCCTCGGCCCGACCGACACCGTCGGCGACGCGATCCACCTGCTGCCCAAGCGCGCGCACGGCGCGGTGATCGTGGTGGACGAGGCCGGCCGGCCGCTCGGCGTGGTCACCGAGGCCGACACCGTGGGCGTGGACCGGTTCGCCCAGCTCCGGCACGTGATGTCGACCGAGCTGCACACCGTGCCGGCGGACGCGGACCCGCGTACCGGCTTCGACCGGCTGTCCGCCGGCCGGCGCCGGCTCGCCCCGGTGGTGGACGGCGAGGGGCGGCTGGTCGGGGTGCTGACCCGGCAGGGCGCGCTGCGCGCCACCCTCTACAAGCCGGCGGTGGACGACCGGAACCGGCTGCGGATCGCCGCAGCGGTCGGCATCAACGGCGACGTCACCGGCAAGGCCGCCGCCCTGCTCGAAGCCGGGGTGGACACCCTGGTGGTGGACACCGCGCACGGCCACCAGGAACGGATGATCTCGGCGCTGCGGGCGGTCCGGAAGCTCGACCCCGGGGTCCCGGTCGCGGCCGGCAACGTGGTCACCGCCGAGGGCGTACGGGACCTGGTGGAGGCGGGCGCGGACATCGTCAAGGTGGGTGTCGGCCCGGGCGCGATGTGCACCACCCGGATGATGACCGGCGTCGGCCGCCCGCAGTTCTCGGCGGTGCTCGACGGCGCCGCGGCGGCCCGCGCGCTGGGCCGGCACGTCTGGGCCGACGGCGGCGTACGGCACCCCCGGGACGTGGCGCTGGCCCTGGCCGCCGGCGCCTCGAACGTGATGATCGGCTCCTGGTTCGCCGGCACCTACGAGTCCCCCGGCGACCTCTACACCGAGCCGGACGGCCGGCGTTACAAGGAGAGCTTCGGCATGGCCTCGGCCCGGGCGGTCAGCGCCCGTACAGGTGAGGACAGCGCGTACGACCGGGCCCGGAAGGCGATCTTCGAGGAGGGCATCTCCACCGCGCGGATGTACCTCGACCCGACCCGTCCCGGGGTGGAGGACCTGATCGACGAGATCATCTCCGGGGTCCGCAGCGCCTTCACCTACGCCGGGGCGCGCAACCTGGACGAGTTCCACGAGCGGGCCCTGGTCGGCGTGCAGAGCGCCGCCGGCTACACCGAGGGCATGCCGCTGCCGACCAGCTGGTGACCACGCGTTAAGAGGGGCCCCCTGTCATGCGCCAGGCGTTAACAGGGGGCCCTTCCTTACCTCTCCGGCGGGGACGTCGGTCCGGGTTCGGGGCAGGTGCAGGCAGGCGAGCAGCCCGATCAGCAGGAAGCCGGCCGCCGCGAAGGCGGCGTACCGGGTGGCGTCGGAGAAGGCGATCTTCGCCTGGTCGGCGAGCGGCGCGGTACGCGGATCCGCGGCCAGCCCGGCGATCGCCGCTCCGGCGCTCTCCTTGACGGCGGTCACCACCTGGTCCCGCTGGGCCGGGGCGAGGCCGGGTTGGTCGGCGATCCGGTCGGTGAGGATGCCGCCGAGGCTGGCGAAGAGCACTGTGCCGAGCACGGCGATGCCGAGTGCGGAGCCGACCTGCCGCCCGGTGCTCTGCAGGCCGGAACCCTGACCGCTACGCCGCACCGGCACCTCGGCGAGGGAGACGCCGGTGAGCTGCGCGGTGGCCAGGCCGACGCCCACGCCGTACACGAAGAGGAAGCCCAGCGGCGCCCACCAGGCGGTGTCCGGGGCAACCACGAAGCCGAGCCCGGCCACCCCGACCAGTTCGGCGGCCACGCCGAGCTGGACCACCCGGGCCGCACCCCAGCGCTGGGTCAGCGGGGCGCCGAGGCCGCTGGCCAGGAAGCTACCCACGGCGAGGGGCAGCAGCGCGAGACCGGTCCGGAAGGCGCTGTAGCCGAGCACGTTCTGGAACCACAGCGGCAGGGCGAAGAGCAGGCCGAACTCGCCCAGGCTGACGATCGCGGCAGCCAGGATGCCGTTGCGGAACGAGCCAATGCCGAACAGGGACAGGTCGAGCAGGGCCGGGCGGCCGGCCCGGTTGCGTCGTAGCTGCTGGACCAGGAAGACGCCGAGCGTGGCCAGGCCGACCGCCCCGGCGACCGGCACCGGTGAGACCGCGGCGGTCCAGTCCAGGCCGAACAGGTGGAACGGCTTCTCCCGCGTCCACCAGCCGTAGGTGCGGCCCTCGATGAGGGCGAAGACCACGCCGGTCATGCCGAGCACCGAAAGCAGCGCGCCGAGCAGGTCGACGCCGCGTTCGGCCCGGTCGTCGCGAGACTCGGCGACCAGCGCCAGGGTCGCGGCGACCACGGCCAGCCCCACGGGGATGTTGATGCCGAAGGCCCAGCGCCACGAGTAGGTGGTGGTGAGCCAGCCGCCGAGCAGCGGACCGAGGGCCGCCGCGCCACCGATGGTGGATCCCCAGATGGCGAAGGCGATGCCCTTCTCCCGGCCGGTGAAGTTGGCGTTGAGCAGGGAGAGCGAGGTCGGCAGCATCATCGCGCCGCCGATGCCTTGCAGCACCCGGGAGGCGATCAGCGCCTCCCCGGAGCCGGCGAGCGCGGCGAGCACGCTGGCGACCACGAAGACAATCACCCCGGTGACGAACATCCGGCGGCGGCCGGACCGGTCGGCGAAGCGCCCGGCCACCAGCAGCAACGCTGCGAAGACCAGGGTGTACGCCTCCTGTACCCACTGGGCGTCGGTAGAGATGATCTCCAGGTCGCGGATGATCTGGGGTACGGCGACGTTCACGATCGTGGCGTCCACGATGATCATCGCCACGCCGAGGCTGATCGCGAGCAGGCCCCACCAGCGCCCGCGTCCGTCGCTGCGCATTGCGACCTCCCTGATTAGCTAGATTTTCTAGCTACCCGAGCTGCTAGCTTTTACCCATGGAGGGGTCGCCGTCAACCGCGGGAGCGGACCGGGACCGGCCGGAGGCCGGCGAGGCGCCGGCGACCAGCGAGGCCGCCCGCGCGCTGCGCGAACTGCTGCGACTGGCCGGCGACACCCGGGCCGCGCTGGCCCGCCGGCTCGGTATCGGCACCACCGACGCGGCCGCCATCGACCACCTCGTCTCCAGCGCCGAGCCGCTCGGCCCGGTCGAGTTGGGCAACCGTCTCGGCATCCGGTCCGCCTCGGCCACCACCCTGGTCGACCGGCTGGTGCAGGCCGGTCACGTCGAGCGCACCCCGCACCCGTACGACCGACGCCGACTCTCGCTGCGGGTGACCGAGCACGCCGTCAGCGAGGTGCTGGACGCGCTCCGCCCGATGCTGGCCGGCGTCGAACGCGCGGTCGGCCGGCTGACCCCGGAGCAGGCCGAGGCGACCACGGCCTTCCTGCGCGAGGTGGCCGAGGTGATGCGTGAGTACATCGCCACCGCGCCGGACGACCCGACCACCCCGCGCCGCCCCGCCGGCTGACAAAGGGACCTGATCTCCGAAATTAGTTTGGGCCCTGACCATCCGGGGGCTAATCTGACGACCGTGAAGATGGGACCGCTCGTCACCTTCCCCGACGCGCTGCGCCAGGCGCCGCTCGGCCGGCTGATCTCCATCGCCGGCCACGTCGTCGAACAGCACTGGGGCCGCTACCTCGCCGAGCATCACGGCCTCACCTCGGCCGGGATGCGGGTGCTGATGATTCTGCTCCGGGCGGGCGACAGTACGCACCGGGAAATGGCCGAACGGTGCTTCGTCCGCCCCGCCACGCTCACCGGCATCGTCGACACCCTGGAACGCGACGGCTTCGTCGCCCGCCAGCAGAACCCGCACGACCGGCGCAGCGTCCAGCTCAGCCTGACCGACAAGGGCCGCGAGCACGCCCTGGCCATCATCGACCTGATCCACAGCGACCGCCCGCTCACCTCCGTCGACGCCGATCCGGCGAAGAAGGAGGTGGTCCGCGAGTTCCTCATCGAAATCATCACGACCATGTCCGACGGCGACCCTCGCCGGTTGAACCGGGACAGCGAGTCCGACACCGAGAAACCGTCCGGGAGCCGTCCGTGCTGATCCGCCTGCTCCGTACCAACCTGCGCCCGTACCGGCGGTTGCTGGCCGCGGTGGTGGCGTTCCAGTTCGTCGGCACGATGGCGTCGCTCTACCTGCCGAGCCTCAACGCCGACATCATCGACCGGGGCGTCGCCGTCGGCGACACCGACCAGATCCTGCGCACGGGCGGCTGGATGCTGCTCGTCAGCCTGCTCCAGATCGCCTGCTCGATCGCCGCCGTCTACTTCGGCGCGAAGACCGCGATGGGCTTCGGCCGCGACGTCCGGGCCGGCATCTTCCGCCACGTCAACCAGTTCTCCGGCCGCGAGGTGGGCCGCTTCGGCGCGCCCTCGCTGATCACCCGCAACACCAACGACGTGCAGCAGGTGCAGATGCTCGTGCTGATGAGCTGCACCATGCTGGTGGCCGCGCCGATCATGAGCGTCGGCGGCGTGGTGATGGCGCTGCAGGAGGACGTCGGGCTCTCCTGGCTGATGCTGGTCTGCGTACCGGTCCTGGCGGTCGCGCTGGGCCTGATCACCCGGCGGATGGTGCCCGGCTTCCGGCTCATGCAGACCCGGATCGACACGGTCAACCGGGTGCTGCGCGAGCAGATCACCGGCATCCGGGTGGTCCGGGCGTTCGTCCGCGAGCCGTACGAGACGAAGCGGTTCGGCAAGGCCAACGCCGACCTCACCGCGACCGCCCTGCGGGTCGGCCGGCTCCAGGCGCTGATCTTCCCGGTGGTGATGCTGGTGCTGAACGTCTCCAGCGTCGCGGTGCTCTGGTTCGGCGCCGGCCGGGTGGACTCCGGCCAGATCCAGGTCGGCGCCCTGACCGCCTTCCTGCAGTACCTGATGCAGATCCTGATGGCGGTCATGATGGCCACCTTCATGCTGATGATGGTGCCGCGCGCGGCGGTCTGCGCGGAGCGCATCGTCGAGGTGCTGGACACCGACTCGTCGGTGCTGCCGCCGGTCGAGCCGGTGCTCACCATGACCCGGCGCGCCGAGCTGGAATTCCGCCACGTCGACTTCCAGTTCCCCGGGGCGAGCGCGCCGGTGCTGCACGACATCTCGTTCACGGCCAGCCCCGGCCGGACCACCGCGATCATCGGGTCCACCGGCGCCGGCAAGACCACCCTGCTCACCCTGATCCCGCGGCTGGTCGACCCCACCGCCGGAGCGGTGCTGGTCGACGGGGTGGACGTACGGCTGCTGGACCCGGACGAGGTGTGGCGCCGGATCGGGCTGGTACCGCAGCGGCCGTACCTGTTCACCGGCACGGTCGCCAGCAACCTGCGGTACGGCAACCCGGACGCGACCGACGCGGAGCTCTGGGCGGCGCTGGAGATCGCCCAGGCCCGGGACTTCGTGGCGGAGATGCCGGGCGGTCTGGACGCGCCGATCGCGCAGGGCGGCACGAACGTCTCCGGCGGCCAGCGGCAACGGCTGGCGATCGCCCGCGCGCTGGTCCGCAAACCGGAGATCTACCTCTTCGACGACTCGTTCTCCGCGCTCGACCTCGGCACCGACGCCCGGCTGCGGGCCGCGCTGAAGCCGGTCACCGGGAACGCGGTGGTGGTGATCGTGGCCCAGCGGGTCTCCACGATCATCGGCGCCGATCAGATCATCGTGTTGGAGGACGGGGGCGTCGTCGGCATGGGACGACACGAGGAACTGCTCGAGAACTGCCCGACGTACGCCGAGATCGTGGCGTCCCAGCAGACGGCGGAGGTGCCGGCGTGAGCTCCGTACCCGAGCAGAAGCCGAACGCCGGCCCGGCCGCCGCCGACGGGCGGACGCCGAACCGGCTGCCCGCGGCCGCGCGGCGCGGCGGGGGGCCGCCGTGGATGGGCGCCGCGATGCCGGCGGAGAAGTCGATGAACTTCGGGCCGTCCGCCCGGCGGCTGCTGGGCCGCCTCCGGCCGCAACGGCTGCCGCTGGCCGCGATCGTCACCCTGGCCCTGGCCAGCGTCGGGGCGAGCGTGACGGGTCCGAAGATCCTCGGGCACGCCACCGACATCATCTTCTCCGGGGTGATCGGCCGGCAGATCCCCGCCGGCACCACCCCGGAGCAGGCGGTGGCCGCGGCCCGGGCCGCCGGCAACGACAACTTCGCCGACATGCTGGCCCGGATGCACGTGGTGCCCGGGGCCGGCATCGACTTCACCGCGTTGGGCCGGACGCTCACCCTGGCGCTCGCGCTCTACCTCGGCGCCAGCCTGCTGATGTGGTGGCAGGGGTGGCTGCTCAACGGGGTGGTGCAGCGGACCGTGCTGCGGCTGCGCGCCGACGTGGAGGACAAGCTCAACCGGCTCCCGCTGCCGTACTTCGACCGGCAGCCGCGCGGCGAGCTGCTGAGCCGGGTCACCAACGACATCGACAACATCGCGCAGACGCTCCAGCAGACGCTGAGCCAGTTGCTCACCGCGCTGCTCACCGTGGTGGGCGTACTGGCCATGATGTTCTGGATCTCGCCCCTGCTGGCCGTGGTCGCCCTGGTGGCGGTGCCGCTGTCGGTGGTCGTCACCCAGCAGATCGCCAAGCGGTCGCAGCGCCGGTTCGTCGCCCAGTGGCGGCACACGGGTGAGCTGAACGGCCTCATCGAGGAGGCGTACACCGGCCACGAGCTGGTCAAGGTCTTCGGCCGGCAGCGCGAGGTGCAGGCCGCCTTCGCGGAGAAGAACGAGGAGCTGTTCCGGGCCAGCTTCGGGGCCCAGTTCATCTCCGGGATCATCATGCCGGCGATGATGTTCGTCGGGAACCTCAGCTACGTCGCGATCGCCGTGGTCGGCGGGCTGCGGGTCGCCTCCGGGTCGATGACCCTCGGCGACGTGCAGGCGTTCATCCAGTACTCCCGGCAGTTCACCCAGCCGCTCACCCAGATCGCCTCGATGGCGAACCTGCTCCAGTCCGGGGTGGCCTCCGCGGAGCGGGTGTTCGAGGTGCTCGACGCCGAGGAGGAGACCCCCGAGCGGCCCGCGCCGCCCCGGGTCAGCGGCCGGGTCGAGTTCGAGCACATCTCCTTCCGGTACGACCCGGACAAGCCGCTGATCGACGACCTCTCGCTGGTGGCCGAGCCGGGACACACGGTGGCCATCGTCGGCCCGACCGGCGCCGGCAAGACCACCCTGGTCAACCTGATCATGCGGTTCTACGAGCTGGACGCCGGCCGGATCACGCTCGACGGGGTGGACATCAGCTCGATGCCCCGCGACGAGCTGCGCAGCCGGATTGGCATGGTGCTCCAGGACACCTGGCTCTTCGGCGGCACCATCCGGGACAACATCGCCTACGGGCGGCCGGACGCCACCGAGGAGGAGATCCGCGCGGCGGCGCGGGCCACCTTCGTGGACCGGTTCGTGCGCAGCCTCCCCGACGGGTACGACACCGTGATCGACGAGGAGGGCAGCAACGTCAGCGCCGGCGAGAAGCAGCTCATCACCATCGCCCGGGCGTTCCTCGCCGAGCCGTCGCTGCTGATCCTCGACGAGGCGACCAGCTCGGTGGACACCCGGACCGAGGTGCTGCTCCAGCGGGCGATGGCGGCGCTCCGCTCGGACCGGACCAGCTTCGTCATCGCGCACCGGCTCTCCACCATCCGCGACGCCGACCTGATCCTGATGATGGAGCAGGGCCGGATCGTGGAGCAGGGCAGCCACGACGAGCTGCTCGCCGCCGACGGCGCGTACGCCCGGCTCTACCGGTCGCAGTTCGCCGGCGCGGTGATCACCGATGAGATCGCCGCACCGGTCCCCGGGGGTGTACCGGCCGGCCCGCTCCCGACGACCGCGCCGGCCCGGAACTGACGTGGGCGCGGCGGCGGGTCCGATACCGGGCGCCGCCCG
>NZ_JBSGJR010000139.1:0-12853 GCF_053605645.1 Micromonospora sp. NPDC003776 | reverse complement strand
CTCGGTGGGCGCGCTGACCCACTCCTCGCCGATCCTGGACATCGCCCTGGACCTCCGGGAGGAGTGAGGGTCAGGTCAGCCGCGTGGCGCGGAGCTGGGTGACGGGCGGGGCCGGTTGGATCTGCTGGCCTACGAGGACCTGTCGGTGCGGGCGAGCCTGGCCACCGGTGTGGCGGCGGTCCGCTCGGACGACGAGGTGGCCGGCCGGATGCTGGAACTGCTCGCCGCGCAGCCGGGCACGCCCGTGGAGGCCGCCGCGGACCAGCTCGGCGTCTCCCCGCAACGGGTGCACCGCGCCCTGGACGACCTGGTCGACGCGCACCTGGCGCAGCGGGACGGCCAGGGCGACTACCGGCTGCCGGCGCTGGTCAGTGACTATGCCGCGGAGCTGGCCGCGCTGGGGCACGTGGCCGCGCGCAAGGCGACCAACCGGCGGTTCGACCCGCTGGCGGCCTGACGCCGACCCGGCGGCCGACGCGGGATGATCGGCCCTGGTGGGAGCCGCTCCGGCGGGGTGACACTGAGTCATGACACCTCAGCGCGTACCACTGCTCGCCGGCGTGGTCGTGCTGCTCGCGGCGGCCTGCACGACGACCGACCACGACGGCGCGACCACAGCGCCCTCGACGGCGCCCGCGCCCAGCGCGACCGCCGCCGCCACCCCGCCCGCCGCCACCCCGGCGGCGAGCTCCACCGCCCCGGCCGCCACCACCGCGACGCCGCCCGCAGCGGGCGACTGGCGGATGACGTACGGGTGGGCGGTGCCCACCTCGCCGGCCCGGGTGACGCACCGCGTCCGGGTGCCGGTCACCCCGGCGCCGGGGGAACCGCTGCCCGTCCTGGTGCGGATCGAGGTCGGCGACCATCCCGCAGAGGGCTACAGCCGGATCACCTTCGCGTTCCGTGGCCCGACGCCGTCCTACCAGGTCGCCTACGTGCCACGGGTGGAGTCCGACGGTAGCGGCGCTCCGGTGAGCCTGCCCGGGAACGCCTTCCTCGCCGTGCGCTTCGAACCGGCCCAGACGCACGACAGCGCCGGCCGGAGCACGGTGAGCGCGCCGCCGCGGACCATCGGCTACCCGACGCTGCGCGGCTGGGCGCCCGCCGGGGACTTCGAGGGGTACGTCACCGTCGGGCTCGGGGTGCAGGCGCCGGGTGGCCGGCTGCCGGTGCGGCTGGGCGAGTCGACCCGGCCGGACGGCACCCACGTCGTCTCGCTGGACGTGCGGCGCAGCTGACCCGCACCATGCGGCGCCGACGGGACGGCCGGCGCGCGACGGCTCCCGGTAGCGGCGCAGCTGAAACTCGTCAGGAGACCTCGCCGCGGACGATCGCCACCGCCACCCGGCAGAACTCGTCCATGTCCGGGTTGAAGCCGGCGGCGATGTCCGGGTGCAGGCCGGCGCGGGTCTCGTCGAGCAGCCGACGGCAGACCTCCTCGACCGGCTCCCCCGCGTAGCTGGCGCGGACCCGGTCGGTGGCCGCCTGCAGGGCCGAGGTCAGCTGTTCCTCGAGCGGGCCGCGCAGCTTCTGCTGCACGGGATCGAGCCCGCTCGGGTCGAGCGTGACATGTGGCTCCGACATCGGCGCTCCCTTCGTCGGCGGCTGCGGTACCCCACCGCGGCCGTCGGTCAAACCACGGCCGGTACGGCGGCCACCCGGACCTGGTACGAGAAGTCCTCCGCCGGCTCCTCGGCGTACGACAGCCGGCGGATCTGCCGGTCGTCGCCGTAGAGGGCGACGTCGACCAGCACCCCGAGGTGGGCCAGGCCGATGTTGGCCACCCGCTTCTTGTCCTGCAGCACCGCGCACACTCCGCCCAGCAGCGTGCTGGCGTCGGAGGTGCGGTGCCCGGGCGGGCAGCGCAGGGTCACATCGACCTCGACCGGCCCGTCCAGCGGGGTCCAGCCGGTGCGCTGGGCCGCCGTGCAGGCCGCCTGGAGCAGGGCGCGGACCCGGGCCGCCTGGCGGTGCCCGGCGGCGAAGATGGACAGGGCCTCGGTCTTGACCGGGGGCAGGCCGCTCACCTCGAACGTCAGGGCGAGAGCGCGGGTGTCCTGCACGACGGCACCTCCTCGTTGGGCTCTGATCCTGCCCAACCGGTGGGACCGCAGCGGGACGTTCGCGCGAGAACCAACCGTTCGGGCGGGCTGGGGTCGGCCGGAGGCGTATCGACATCGACGGCGAACGCGCTGGCTGCGAAGCTGCCCTGACGCTAGTCCACCGGCCGCACGGAGGGTAGTCTCGCCGTCCACTCACTGAGACGGCCGGCGGGTCGGCCCGGGCCGTTCACTGTGCGGTGCGCGGCGCGAAGGCGCAGAACTCGTTGCCCTCGGGGTCGGCCAGCACCCACCATCGGGCCGCCTCGGTCGGCTCGGCGAGCAGGGTGGCCCCGGCGGCGATCAGTGCGGTGGCGTCCGGGCCGGTCAGCTCGACGTCCCAGTGCAGCCGGTTCTTCACCCGCTTGCGCTCGGGCACCGGGTCGAAGACCCAGTAGTCCCAGGGGAAGCCGTCCGCGCCGACCACCGAGGCGGCGCCCGCGGCGGTGGTCTTCACCCGGCCGCCCACCACCCCGGCCCACCAGGCTGCCTGCGCCGTCGGGTCGGCGCTGTCCACGACCAGCTCGAAGACTCCGGGCCGCCGGCCCTCGCGGGACGGGAAGGCGCAGAACTGGTTGCCCTCCGGGTCGGCCAGCACCCACCAGCTGATCTCCGCGTCCGGCTCGCGGACCAGCCGCGCGCCGGCGGCCAGCAGCGCCGCCGGCTCCGGCTCGGCCAGCCGCAGGTCCAGGTGGACCCGGGTCTTGCCGGTGCGCGGCTCGGGGACCGTGTTCACCCAGATCGACTCGGCCTTGCTGGCGGCTGCCCGGGGATCGATCCGGGCGTCGCCGTCGCCGGTGTCCACCAGCTCCCCGTCGAGGATGTCGGCCCAGAAGGCGCCGAGCCGGTGGGCGTCCCCGGCGTCCATGCACAGGTCCTTGAAGCGCGCGATCATCCGCCCATCATGCCCACTCGGTGTGACGTCCCGCCGCCCCGCAGGATTCGGCCCTCATCCAGGGAAGGGGTGGCCATGACCACCCCTTCGGTGAGACAGGGCCCGGGGGCGAGCCGGTCAGTGGCGGGCGCGCTTGATCTCGTGGAAGGTCTCCAGGCGGATGAGCGGCAGCAGCGAATCCCAGATGGTCAACGCGTCGTCGGTGTCCGGGACCTCGGTGAGGATCGGGCCGTGGATGCCCCGGCGGGCGCCCGGCACCATCAGCACCGGCGACCCGACGTCCGGACCCGCCGAGGCGTACGCCAGGGCGTGCGACTCGCGGACCGCCTGGTCCCAGCGCTCGTCGTCGAGCGCGGGCGCCGCCGGCGCCAGACCGGCCGACTCCACGGCGCTGTCCACGATCTTGTCCGAGAGCGGGTTGCCGGCGTCGTGGCTGCGCGCGCCGAGTTCCGCGTAGAAGGCGGCGACGTCGTCGTGGCGGCCCTCGGCGCGTAGCGCCTCGACCAGGCGCAGCGCCCGGCTCGCCGCGGCCAGCGGCTCGGCGTACTCGGGGGCGACCTGGCCCTCGTTGAGGATGGCCAGACTGAACGCCCGCCACTCCACACGCAGCCCGCGGGCCGCCGCCACGGCGACCAGCCAGCGGGAGGTCCGCCAGGTCCACGGGCAGGCCGGATCAAAGAAGAAGGTGGCGTCCATGGCCTGAGCGTAGGGCCGGGGTGGCCGGCCCGCAGCGCGGCGGTTTCCGCCCGGGTGACCGTTGCGTGACCGTGAGGTTTCGCACCGTCGCAGGTCGGGCACTGTGAGGCCCACGAACGCCCGGGGCGCGGGCGGCCTGTGGTGGCCGGCGTCCCGACCGTCTCGCCGTGCGCCGGGGCACGGGTGGCTTCCCCCGGCCTTCGCCGAAGAAAGGGGGAGGGCGATGACGACAGACCCCGAGAGGGCCGACCGGCGGCGGCCAGCCAGACGTGCGGCGGCGGCAGCCGCCGCACTGGCGTTGGTGGCGCCGCTGGCCGCGTGCGGTTCCGGCGGCGGGAACGGCGGTACGCCGACGATCAACCTCTACTACCCGCCGGAGCAGAACCTGCAGAAGGTGGTCGACGACTGCAACGCGCAGGCGCAGGGCCGCTACAAGATCGCCTATTCCGTGCTGCCGCGGCAGGCCGACGACCAGCGGGTGCAGCTGGTGCGGCGGCTCGCCGCGCAGGACAGCGGGATGGACGTGCTCGGCCTCGACGTCACCTGGACGCAGGAGTTCGCCAGCGCGCACTGGATCCGGGAGTGGACGGGGGCCGACAAGGCCGAGGCGGAGCAGGGCACCCTGGCCGGCCCGCTGGACACCGCCCGCTACGAGGGCAAGCTGTACGCGGCGCCGAAGAACACCAACGTCCAGCTGCTGTGGTACCGCACCGACCTGGTGCAGGATCCGCCGAAGACCTGGGACGACATGATCAAGTCGGCGCAGCAGCTGAAGCAGCAGGGCAAGCCGTACCAGGTGCTCACCATGGGCGCCCAGTACGAGGGGTTGGTCGTTCTCTACAACACCCTCGCCGAGAGCGCCGGCGGGCACATCCTCAGTGACGACGGCAAGAAGGCCGTGATGGACGCCGGCACCGTGCGCGCGTTGGAGCAGCTGAAGAACTTCGCCACGTCGGGCGTGACGTCGCCGTCGTTCAGCAACGCCACCGAGGACCCGGTCCGGCTGGAGTTCCAGTCCGGCACCGGCGCCTACCAGGTCAACTGGCCGTTCGTGTATCCGGCGATGCAGGAGGCGAACCCGGACCTGGCGAAGAAGGTCAAGTGGGCGCGGGTGCCGGGCGTCGACGCGAACACCCCGAGCAAGGTCACCATCGGCGGGGTGAACATGGCCGTCAGCGCCTACTCCAATCACCCGAAGGAGTCCTTCGAGGCCGCGAAGTGCATCCGCAACGCCAAGAACCAGAAGTTCTCCGCGATCAACGACGGGGTGCCGCCGACCATCGAGTCGGTCTACGGCGATCCGGAGATGGACAAGGCGTACCCGATGAAGGAGACCATCCTGGAGGAGCTCAAGGAGCCGGCGGTGCGGCCGTTGACCCCCGCGTACCAGAGCATCTCCACGGTGATGTCGGCGGTCCTGTCGCCGCCGTCGGGCATCCGGCCCGAGCAGACCGCGAACGAGCTGCGCAAGGCCATCGCCGACGCCCTCGAGTCGAAGGGGGTCCTCCCGTGAGCATCAACGCCACTCCGGCGGGCGCCGACGTCGCCGCCGACGAGACGGCCACCCGGCCCGGCCGGCACGCCGCCGTGCCGCGGCAGCGGACCGGCCGGACGAAGCCGCCGCTGAGTGAGAACAAGCGGGCCGAGCGCCGGCTCGGCTGGCTGCTCTGCGCGCCGGCCGCGCTGGTCATGGTGCTGGTCACCGCGTACCCGATCCTCTATTCGGTCTGGTTGTCGTTGCAGCGCTTCGACCTGCGCTTCCCCGACCAGCGGGAGTTCGTCGGGCTGGCGAACTACGCGACGGTGCTGACCAACCAGTTCTGGTGGACCGCGTTCGGGGTCACCGCCCTGATCACGGTGGTCACCGTGGTGATCGAGCTGGTGCTCGGCATGGCGCTGGCGCTGATCATGCACCGGACCCTGGTCGGGCGGGGGATCGTGCGCACCGCGGCGCTGATCCCGTACGGCATCGTCACGGTGGTGGCCGCCTTCTCCTGGCGGTACGCCTGGACGCCGGGCACCGGCTACCTGGCGAACCTGTTCGACGGCAGCGCCCCGCTCACCCAGCGGGCCAGCTCGCTGGCGATCATCATGCTGGCGGAGATCTGGAAGACCACCCCGTTCATGGCGCTGCTGCTGATGGCCGGGCTGGCGCTGGTGCCGGAGGACCTGCTGAAGGCCGCCTCCACCGACGGGGCGACCGCGTGGCAGCGGTTCACCAAGGTGATGCTGCCGGTGATGAAGCCGGCGATCCTGGTCGCCCTGCTGTTCCGCACCCTGGACGCGTTCCGGGTGTTCGACAACATCTTCGTGCTGACCGCCGGCGGCAACGAGACCTCGTCGGTGTCGATGCTCGCCTACAACAACCTGATCCGCGGGTTGAACCTCGGCATCGGCTCCACGATGTCGGTGCTGATCTTCCTCACCGTGGCGATCATCGCGTTCGTCTTCGTGAAGCTGTTCGGCACCGCTGCGCCCGGCAGCGACGATGGGGAGAGGCGCTGACATGGCAGTCGAAACCACCACGCGGGCGAAGCTGCGCTGGGGCCTGCTGGACGTCATCGTCGTCGTCTTCGCGCTGGTCCCGGTGCTCTGGATCGCCTCGCTGTCGTTCAAGACCCCGGGCACCCTCACCGACGGGAAGTTCTGGCCGCGGGAGTGGACGCTGGAGAACTACCGGACGATCTTCGCCACCGACCAGTTCGTCCGGGCCCTGATCAACTCGATCGGCATCGCCCTGATCGCCACCCTGGTCGCGGTGGTGCTGGGCGCGATGGCCGCGTACGCGATCTCCCGACTGGACTTCCCGGGCAAGAAGCTGCTGGTCGGGGTGTCCCTGCTGATCGCGATGTTCCCGCAGGTGTCGCTGGTGTCCCCGCTGTTCGAGATCGAGCGGCAGCTGGGGCTGTTCGACACCTGGCCGGGGCTGATCCTGCCGTACATCACCTTCGCGCTGCCGCTGGCGATCTACACGCTGTCGGCGTTCTTCAAGCAGATCCCGTGGGACCTGGAGAAGGCGGCGAAGATGGACGGCGCCACCCAGGGCCAGGCGTTCCGGCGGGTGATCGCCCCGCTGGCCGCGCCAGGGGTGTTCACCACGGCGATCCTGGTCTTCATCTTCTGCTGGAACGACTTCCTGTTCGCCATCTCGCTGACCTCCACCGAGCGGTCGCGTACGGTGCCGGCCGCGCTGTCGTTCTTCACCGGCGCGTCGCAGTTCGAGGACCCCACCGGGGCGATCTGCGCCGCCGCCGTGGTGATCACCATTCCGATCATCCTGTTCGTGCTCTTCTTCCAGCGCCGCATCGTCTCCGGCCTCACCTCCGGCGCAGTCAAGGGATAGGTGGTAACAGTGGCTGACATCGTGCTCGACAAGGTGAGCAAGCGGTTCCCGGACGGGACCATGGCGGTGCGGGACGTCGACCTGGAGATCGCCGACGGCGAGTTCGTGATCCTGGTCGGCCCGTCCGGCTGCGGCAAGTCCACCACGCTCAACATGATCGCCGGGTTGGAGGACATCAGCTCCGGTGAGCTGCGGATCGCGGGGGAGCGGGTCAACGACCGGGCGCCCCGGGACCGGGACATCGCCATGGTGTTCCAGTCGTACGCGCTCTACCCGAACATGACGGTGCGGGAGAACATGGCCTTCCCGCTGCGGCTGGCCAAGCTGGACAAGGAGACCATCAACACCAAGGTGGAGGAGGCGGCGAAGGTCCTGGAGCTGACCCCGCTGCTGGACCGCAAGCCGGCCAACCTCTCCGGCGGGCAGCGGCAGCGGGTGGCGATGGGCCGGGCGATCGTCCGTCAGCCCAAGGCGTTCCTGATGGACGAGCCGCTGTCCAACCTCGATGCCAAGCTGCGGGTGCAGATGCGCACCGTGGTGTCCCGGCTGCAGAAGCAGCTCGGCACCACCACCGTCTACGTGACCCACGACCAGACCGAGGCGATGACGCTCGGCGACCGTGTGGTGATCATGCGGGGCGGCGCGGTGCAGCAGGTCGGTCCGCCGCAGGAGCTCTACGACCACCCGCGCAACCTCTTCGTGGCCGGGTTCATCGGCTCGCCGTCGATGAACTTCCTGCACGCCGCGGTCGAGGACGGCCGGCTGCGGACCGCGCTGGGTGACGTGCCGATCGGCGACCGGGTCCGCCGCCAGTTGGAGGGCGGCGAGGCGCCGCGGGAGTTGATCCTCGGTATCCGCCCCGAGCACTTCGAGGACGCCGAGCTGATCGACGAGGACACCCGCCGCCGGGGCATGGAGTTCGAGGCGCCGGTGGAGATCGTCGAGTCGATGGGGTCGGACAAGTACGTCTACTTCACCGTCGAGGGGGAGCGGGCCAGCGCCGCCGAGCTGGAGGAGCTGGCCGCCGACGCGGGGGCCTCCGACTTCACCGGCGCCGGCTCCAGCCTGGTCACCCGGTTGTCGGCGGAGTCGCCGGTGCGGGAGGGCGAGCACCGGCGGGTCTGGTTCAACCTGGAGAAGATCCACCTGTTCGACCCGTCCACCGGCCGCAACCTCACCCTGCACGAGGGGCGGGCCTCGGGGGCGCTCGCCGACTGAGTGCCAGCGCGCACGGGGGGCCGGCCGCGTGCCGGCCCCTCAGCGTGCCGGCAGGTGCTCCAACAGCTTGTCCAGCCGGACGGGCAGGTCCCGCACCCGCACCCCGGTGGCGTGGTGCACCGCGTTGGTCACGGCGGCGGCGCTGCCCACGATGCCGATCTCGCCGATCCCCTTCACCCCCGCCGGGTTCAGCTGCGCGTCCTCCTCCGGCAGCCAGTACGCCTCGATCCGCTCGACGTCCGCGCAGACACTGACGTGGTAGGTGGCGAGATCGTGGTTGACCCAGTCGCCGTACCGCTCGTCGAGCAGGCCCTCCTCGTGCAGGGCCATGGAGAGTCCCATGGTCATGCCGCCGATGAACTGGCTGCGGGCGGTGGTCGGGTTCACCACCCGGCCGGCGGCGAACACCCCGAGCATCCGGTCCAGCCGGACCTCGCCGGTGTCCGCGTCCACCCGCACCTGCACGAAGTGGGCGCCGTACGCGTACCGGGCCAGCGGGCGCTGCCCACGGACCTCGTCGGCCGTGCTCACCTCGACCGTCACCCCGTCGCCGGGCACCGCGGCGTCGCGGAGCCGGTTCCGCAGCTGTTCGCAGGCCCGGATCACCGCCCAGCTCCATGAGGCGGTGCCCATCGACCCGCCGGCCACCCCGGCCGGGGGCAGGGCGCTGTCGCCGACCCGGATGGTGACCCGCTCGGCGGGCACGGCCAGGGCGTCGGCGGCCACCTGCCACAGCGCCGTACGGGCGCCGGTGCCGATGTCGGTCGCGTTGATCCGTACCTCGAAGGTGCCGTCCGGGGCGGCGGTGGCCGCCGCGGCGGCGGCCCGGGCCCTCGCCGGGTAGCTGGAGCCGGCCACCCCGGTGCCGATCAGCCACCGCCCGTCGCGGCGTGCCCCCGGGGTCGGGTCCCGGCCGGCCCAGCCGAACCGGCGGGCCCCCTCGCGCAGGCAGGCCACCAGGTTGCGGCTGCTGAACGGTTGCCCGCTGTCCGGGTCGACGGTGATGTCGTTGCGCACCCGCAGTTCGACCGGGTCGATGCCGCACGCGGCGGCCAGTTCGTCCAGCGCCGACTCCAGCGCGTACGCGCCGGGGCACTCACCGGGTGCGCGCATCCAGAACGGAGTCGGCACGTCGAGGCGGGCCAGCCGGTGGGTGGTGCGCCGGTGCCGCCCGGCGTACATGCTGCGGGTGTAGACGGCGGTCTGCTCGGCGAACTCGTGCACCGTGGAGGTCTGGCTGATCGCGTCGTGGCAGATCGCGGCGATCCGCCCGTCCCGGTCCGCGCCGAGCCGGACCCGCTGGATGGTCGGCGTGCGGTAGCCGATCGGGCCGAAGAGCTGCTGGCGGGTCAGGGCCAGCCGGACCGGCCGGCCCACGTGCCGGGCGGCCAGCGCGGCGAGCACCACCGGGGCTTTGGGAGCGCCCTTGCTGCCGAACCCGCCGCCGACGTGCTCGGCGACCACCCGGACCGCCTCGGGGGCCAGCCCGAACAGCTGCGCCAGGGTGGCCTGCACCGGGGTCGACCCCTGGTTGGAGTCGTGCACCAGCAGCCGCCCGTCCTGCCAGCGGGCGGTGGTGGCGTGCGGCTCCATCGGGTTGTTGTGGTAGGCCGGGGTGCGGTAGGTGGCGTCGACCCGGACCTCGGCGGCCGCGTACCCGGCGTCGAAGTCACCGTCGGCGGTGTCCGCCGGGTAGCCGGGATTGACCTTGTCCGGCCGGTACAGGCCCGGGTGGTGTTCGGTGAGGACGACGGTGTGCGGTTCGGTGTCGTAGTCGATGTGGACCAGCCGGGCGCCCTCGCGGGCCGCCTCGATGGTCTCCGCGACGACCACCGCGACGAACTCGCCGCGGTAGTGCACGGCGGGGTCCTGCAGCAGGAACAGGGTCGGGTCCACGCCAGGGGCCAGCCGGGGGGCGTTGCCGTGGTGCAGCACGTCCAGCACCCCGGGTACGGCGAGCGCCTCGGCGACGTCGACGCGGCTGATCCGGCCGCGGGTGGCGGCCGCGGGCACCACCCAGCCGTAGGTGACGTCGTCCACGGGGTACTCGACCGCGTACCGGGCCGCCCCGGTGACCTTGTCCCGGCCCTCCAGCCGCGGGTGTTCCCGGCCGACGGCGCCGGGGGCCGGGGCGCTCACCGGGCCGCCGTCGCGGCCAGTCCGGTCAACGCCCGGACGGTGAGGTTGCGGATGAGCGGCACCTTGAAGCCGTTGTGCGACAGGGGGCGGGCCGCGGCGAGTTCGGCGTCGGCGGCCCGGGCGGCCAGTTCGACGCTGAACCGCTGGCCGCGCAGCGCCTCCTCGGCCCGGTACGCCCGCCACGGCCGGTGCGCGACCGCCCCGTACGCCAACCGGACGTCCCGGACGGTGTCGCCGGCCAGGTCCAGCGCCGCGGCCACCGCGCCGACCGCGAACGCGAAGGTGGCCCGGTCGCGGGTCTTGAGGTAGACGCAGTGCCCCGCGAAGGGCAGGGGCGGTACCCGTACACCGGTGATCAGCGCGCCGCGGGGGAGGGTGGTCTCCCGTTCCGGGTGCTCCCCGGGTGTGCGGTGCAGTTCGGCGAGCGGGATGTCCCGGTCGCCGGCGCCCGGTTCGTGCACCGTCACCACGGCGTCGAGGGCGACCAGGGCGACCGCGAGGTCCGACGGGTGGGTGGCCACGCAGGACTCGGACCAGCCGAGGATGGCCAGGTCGCGGTTCTGCCCGTGCCGGGCGGCGCAGCCGGTGCCGGGTTCGCGCTTGTTGCACGCCTTGCCGGTGTCCTGGAAGTAGACGCAGCGGGTGCGTTGCAGCAGGTTTCCGGCGGTGGTGGCCATGTTGCGCAGCTGGCCGGAGGCGCCGGCGAGCAGGGCGCGGGAGATCAGTGGATGGTCGCGGCGGACCGCCGGGTGCGCGGCGAGGTCGCTGTTGCGTACGGTGGCGCCGATGTGCAGCCCGCCGTCGGGGAGGGTCTGCACCGTGTCCAGCGGCAGGCCGGTGACGTCCACCAGCAGGTCGGGGCGTTGCACGCCGAGTTTCATGAGGTCGACCAGGTTGGTGCCGCCGCCGAGGTACGCGGCGGCCGGCTCGCCGTCGAGCAGGGCGACGGCCTCCGCGACGTCGGCGGGCCGGTGGTAGCGGAACGGCTTCATCGCGCCGCCGCCGTGTCGCGGATGGCGGCCACGATGTTCGGGTACGCGGCGCAGCGGCAGATGTTGCCGCTCATCCGTTCCCGGATCTCCGCGTCGGTCAGCTCGACCGGCGCGGTCAGGTCCTCGGTCACCGCGCTGGGCCAGTCGCGGGCCGCCTCGTCGAGCATGCCGCGGGCGGAACAGAGCTGCCCGGGGGTGCAGTAGCCGCACTGGAAGGCGTCCCGGTCGATGAAGGCGGCCTGGAGCGGGGAGAGGTCCGCGGGGCCGGCGAGTCCCTCCACGGTGATCACCGTCCGGCGGTGCAGGGTGACGGCGAGGATCAGGCAGCTCTTCACCCGCCGGCCGTCGAGCAGGACCGTGCAGGAGCCGCACTGCCCGTGGTCGCAGCCCTTCTTGCTGCCGGTCAGGGCGAGTCGCTCGCGCAGCGCGTCGAGCAGGGTGGTCCGGTGGTCCAGGGTGAGGTCGTGGTCGGTGCCGTTGACGGTGAGGGTGACGGTGGACGATGGCCCGTCTTCTGCCGGTTTCCTGCTCTCCCGCACCGCGCCAGACTACCGTTGGTCGGGCGATATGCGGACAAATCCGGGCGAACGGTGAGGGTGGGATCGGCGGCATGCGCGACGTACTGGCCGCGCTGGTCGGCTGGAGCCGGCGAGGGGTCCCCTTCGGTCTGGCCACCGTGGTGGCGAGCACCGCGGGCGGGCTGACCCGGCCCGGCGACCTGCTCGCCGTGGACCCTGCCGGCGAGGTGCGCGGCGGCATCCCGGCCGGCTGCGCCGAGTCGGCGGTGCTCGACGCCGCGGCCGAGACACTTCGCACCGGGCGCACCCGGCTGGCCCGGTACGCCGTCGGCGGGGACGGTCCGTGGCCGGCCCGGCCCGGCTGCGCGGGCGCTCTGCAGGTGCTGCTGACCCGGGTGACACCGGCCGGTACGGCGCAGCGCGTGCTGGCCGCCCTCGCCGGCCCCGGCCCGGTCGCCGCGGTCACCGTGGTCGGTGGCCCCGCCCCGTTCGGCGCCCAGCTTGTGCTCCGTCCCGGCCGGATCGAAGGCACCCTCGGCGACCCGGCGCTGGACGCGTGGACCGCCGGGCAGGCAACCGAGCTGTGGTCCACCGGCGGGGCCGCGGTTCGGTGCCGGGCCGGGCGACCGGCGCTGCGGATCCTCGTCCAGGCGGAGCCGGCCGCTCCGCGGATGGTGCTGTTCGGCGCCACCGCCGTCGCCGCCGCGCTCAGCCGGATCGGCGCCGCGCTGGGCTACCGCGTCACCGTCTGCGACCCCCGGCCGGCGTTCACCACCGCCGGCCGGTTCCCCGACGCGCACGAGGTCCACCGGGCCTGGCCGCATCGCTGGCTGGCCGCCGCCCCGGTCGACCCGGCGACCGTGCTCTGCCTGCTCGGCCACGACCCGCGCTACGAGATCCCGCTGCTGCGCGCGGCACTGGACAGCCCGGCCGGCTACATCGGTGTGCTGGGC
>NZ_JBSGJR010000138.1:0-12888 GCF_053605645.1 Micromonospora sp. NPDC003776 | reverse complement strand
GCCGCGGCTCGTGGCGCCTAATTCACGGAAAGAGTGGCCTCCGCGCGCGGCATGGCCACTCTTTCCGGGAAACTGCGCGGATCTTGGCGCGGGCGCGGGCGCGGGCGGAGGTGCGGGCGCAGGTGCAGGTGCAGGTGAAGGAAGGCGCGCGTGCGGGTGCGGGCGGGGCCGGTGCGCGGGTGCGGCGTCCGGGGATGGCGGGAAGGGCTCGACCTCAGGCGGCCCGGCGGACGTCGTAGGCGGGGCCCTGGTCCGGGTGGGCGGCGAGGAACTCGTGGCCGCGCATCCGGCAGAAGGCCGGGATGTCGACCGCCGCGGCGGGATCGTCGGCGAGCACCCGGACGACCGCCCCGACCGGTAGTTCGGGCAGGCGGCGGGCCAGGTTGATCACCGGCAGCGGGCAGCGCTGGCCCCGGCAGTCGAGCACCTCGTCCGGCTCGGTCACAGCCCCGCCACCCCGGCCTCCGCGCGCAGGTCGGCGACGATCCCGGGGAGTTCGGCCAGGAAGCGCTCCACCTCCGCCTCGGTGGTCCCGCGGTGCAGCGACACCCGGACGTTGCCGTGCGACAGCACCCCCATCGCCTCCAGCACGTGCGACGGCCGCAGCGTCGACGACGTGCACGAGGAGCCGGAGGAGACCGCGAAGCCCCGCCGGTCCAGCGCGTGCAGCAGCGCCTCGCCGTCCACGTACAGGCAGGAGAAGGTGACCAGGTGGGGGAGGCGGTCCACCGGATCGCCGACCACCTCCACGTCGGGCACCTCGGCCGCCACCCGGGCCCGGATCCGGTCCACCAGCGGCCCCAGCCGGGCCGCCTCGGCCGCCGCGTCGGCCGCCGCCGCGCGCAGGCTCGCCGCCGCCGCGACCACCGCGGGCAGGTTCACCGCCCCCGGCGTACGCCCCGACTCGCGCTCGTCGGCCGGGAACGGCGACTCCCAGCGGGTGCCCTTGCGGACCACCAGCAGGCCGACGCCGGGCGGACCACCCCACTTGTGCGCGCTGGCGCTCAGCACCGACCAGCCCGCCGGCAGCGGGACCCGGCCGACCAGCTGCGCCGCGTCGACGTGGAGCGGCACCCCCGCCTCGGCGCAGTACTCGGCCGCCGCCGGCACCGGCTGCACGGTGCCCACCTCGTGGCTGGCGCCGATGAGCGTGGCCAGGGCCACGCCCGGCCCGGCCACCGCCGCCGCCCAGGCGTCCAGGTCGAGCCGGCCGAGCCGGTCCACCGGTACGGAGACCGCTTCTCCGCCGCCGGCCACGTGCCGCTCGGCGGCGTGCAGCACCGCCGAGTGCTCGATCGCGGAGTGCACCAGCCTCGCCCCGACCCGGCGCCGGCCGGCCAGGCCACCGAGCACGGCGGCGTGCGCCGCCGCCGTACCGCTGGGGGTGAAGGAGAGCTCGTCGGCGCGGACGCCGAGGGTCTGCGCGGCGGCCTCGCGCGCGGCGTCCAGCAGTTGGCGGGCCCGGCGGGCCTGGCCGTAGAGCTTGGCCGGGTCCGCCCACCCGTCCTCGAGGGCGGCCAGCAGCGCCTGCCGCGCGACCGGGTGCAGCGGCACCGCGGTGGCCGCGTCCAGGTAGACCGGGGAAGGGCTCACGAAGGCTCACGCTATCGCGCCGGTACCGGCAAGATCCCCCCGATGGGGGCGGACAGTGACCCCAAGACGGTCCGGCCCGCCATGGTCGAGTAATCTGCGACCGTCGGTGACGCCTTTGCCGTCGGTGTAGAGGAAACAACCACCGCGGCGCGCTAGGGAGGCAGGACCAGGTGGTCGCAAGGAGTTCGGAGGTACGGTCGTCGGCCGTACGGCACAGCGCTTCCCGGGGGGCCGGCGCGCGCCGGCGGCGTGGTGCTGGTCGGCTCGCCGGGCTCGGCCTCGGTGGGGTCGCGCTGCTGCTCTCGCTCACCGGCTGTGACGTCGGCAAGACGTTCGGCGGCTTCGGGTGGCCGCAGGGCGGCATCACGCCCGAGTCGCACCGGATGTACGACCTGTGGATCGCGTCCTGCATCGCGGCGCTCGCGGTCGGCGTGTTCGTGTGGGGCCTGATCTTCTGGTGCGTGATCCGCTACCGGAAGCGGGGCAACCAGCTGCCGGTGCAGACCCGCTACAACCTGCCGATGGAGTTCCTCTACACCATCGCGCCGATCCTCGTGGTCTCCGTGCTCTTCTACTACACGGCGGTCGTGCAGACCGACGTGATCAAGGAGTCGAAGAACCCGGACGTCACCGTCGAGGTGGTCGCCTTCAAGTGGAACTGGCAGTTCAACTACCGCGACGGTCAGGGCCGGGACGCCAACACCGTCGCCTCCACGCTGGGCACCAGCGAGGTCATCCCGATCCTGGTCCTGCCGACCGGCAAGTCGATCCGGTTCGAGGAGACCAGCCGGGACGTCATCCACTCGTTCTGGGTGCCGGAGCTGCTGTTCAAGCGCGACGTCATGCCGGGCAGCATCCGGAACACGTTCGAGGTCTCCAGCATCGACCAGGAGGGCCACTACGTCGGCCGCTGCGCCGAGCTGTGCGGCAGCTACCACGCCTTCATGAACTTCGAGCTGCGGACCGTCTCGCCGGAGAAGTTCGACCAGTTCCTGGCGGCCAAGAAGGCCGGCAAGTCGACCCAGGAGGCGCTCACCGCGATCGGTGAGGAGCCGTACGCCCAGACGACCAAGCCGTTCGACACCCGGCGCACGAAGAACAACTTCAACCCGACCAACGCGTCGGCCGGTACGGGCAGCTGAGGGGGCCGGCATGAAGACCGAGTGGAAGATCTTCCTGATCGTCTCGTCGTTCCTCTACGGCGTCACGATCCTCTACGCCGCCTGGACGTACGGTGACGGCGGCCGGGTGGAGTGGGTCGGCACGGTGGCGCTGCTGCTCTCGGCGCTGCTCACCTCGATGTGCGGCGGCTTCTTCTGGTTCGTCTCCCGCCGGATCGACCTGCGCCCGGAGGACCGGGCGGACGGCGAGATCGCCGACGGCGCCGGTGAGATCGGCTTCTTCAGCCCGGGCAGCTACTGGCCGTTCGGCCTGGCGCTGGCCGCGGCGATCGCCGGCCTCGGCCTGGTCTACTGGCAGATGTGGCTCCTGGGCGCCGGCCTGGTCGCGGTGATCTTCGCCGCCTGCGGCCTGCTCTTCGAGTACTACAGCGGCACCCGCCGGACCGCCGAGCACTGACCACGACGCCGAAAGGCCCGCGTCCCACCGGGGGCGCGGGCCTTTTCGTCTGCGGGGTCAGGCGGCCCGGCGGTGCGGGCGGGTGGCGCCGCGACGGCGGTGAACGCGCGGGGCGCGGAAGGCGAACGTGGCGATCAGCACCGCCGCGCCGCAGCCGGTGCAGACCAGCTCGGGGCAGTCCGCGCCGTGCCCGTCGACGCAGGGCGGCGCCTCGAACGGCACGACGCCCTCGCAGGTGTCGCAGTAGAGCTCGCGGTCCGACACGGGCGTCTCCTCTCGTTCCGGTGCCCGTCGGGCGGCGCCGGCGACGACCCCGACCCGGAGCCGTCGGCCGCCAACGGCCCAAAACGGAAAATTACTCCCGTGTAGTTTGGCACGCCGGTACGACACTTCCGGCAGCGGACCCACCGCGCCGGGCGGGACGCGGGGTGGGGGCGGGCGTCAGAGCGAGCGGGCCACGCCGAGGCAGCGCTCCAGCGCGCCGGCGGCCGCCCCCGAGTCGATCGACTCGGCCGCGCGGACCATCCCGGCGCGTACCGCCGCGGTCAGGTCACCGTCGAGCGGGCCCTGGGTGGCCAGCGCCACCCCGGCGTTCACCAGCACCGCGTCGCGGACCGGGCCGGTCTCCCCGGCCAGCAGCCGCCGGGCCACGCCGGCGTTGTAGGTCGCGTCTCCGCCGCGCAGGTCGGCGAGGGTGGCCCGGGGTACCCCGAACGCCACCGCGTCCAGCAGCGCCTCCCTGACGGTGCCCTGCTGGGCCACCCAGACGCGGGTCGGGGCCGCGGTGCTGAACTCGTCCAGCCCGTCCTCGCCGCGCATCACCACGACCGAGTCGCCCCGGGCCGCGAAGACGGCCGCCATCACGGGAGCCATCCGCAGGTCGAAGCAGCCGACCGCGCCGGACCGGGGACGGGCCGGGTTGGTCAGCGGGCCGAGGAAGTTGAACGCGGTCGGCACGCCGATCTCGCGGCGGACCGGTCCGGCGTGCCGCATCCCCGGGTGGAATCGGCCGGCGAAGCAGAAGCCGATGCCCGCCTCGACGACGCACCGGGCCACCTGCTCCGGCGTCAGGTCCAGCGGGATGCCGAAGTGCTCCAGCAGGTCGGCGGTGCCGCACAGCGAGGAGGCCGCCCGGTTGCCGTGCTTGACCACCCGGACGCCCGCGCCGGCCACCACCAGCGCGGTCATCGTGGAGATGTTGACGGTGTGCGCCAGGTCGCCGCCGGTGCCGACCACGTCCAGTGCGGTGGCCCGGACCTCCGCCGGCAGCTCCACCTCGACCGACCGGCCGAGCATCGCCTCGACCAGGCCGGCCAGCTCGGCCGGGGTCTCGCCCTTGGCGCGCAGCGCCACGACGAAGCCGGCCACCTGAGCCGGGCTGGCCGAGCCGGTCATGATCTCGTCCATCGCCCAGGCGGTGTCGGCGGTGGAGAGCTCCTCGCCGCGCAGCAGCGCGTTGAGCAGAAGCGGCCAGGTCCGTTCGCCCATGGCGGGCCTCCCGAGCGGGGCTGGAGTGCGGGTGTGGCGGCCGTCATCCGGTCCGGGGCGCCGCCGGGCGGTACGGACCGGATCACGGCCGGAGCGTCGGCGTCGCGGCCCCGTTGCCGCGGCGCCGGGTGCGGTGGGTCAGGCCGTGGCGGGCGTGCGCCGCAACAGCTCGGCGACGGTCGAGCCGGCGGTCACCGGGTCGAGCGGGAAGGTGAGGGTGGCGTCGACCTCGGCGTACGCGGCCAGCCAGCGGTCGGCCGCCCGGGCGATCACCACGCAGGTCGCCGGGGCGTCGTCCCGGTCGTCCTTGATCTGGCGGGCGATGCCGATGCCGCCGCCCGGGTTCGCCTCGCCGTCCAGCAGGAGCAGATCGATCTCGTAGTCGTCGACGAGCCGGACACAGCCGGCGTAGTCGGACGCCTCGACGAACTCGATCTCCAGCCCCGGCGCGGGCCGGGTGCCGACGGCCAGCCGCATCCGGTCACGGACCTTCGGGTCGTCGCTGTAGAGCAGGACGGTACACAGACGATCGCTCATCGCTGACTTGCTCCCACCTCGTAGCTGCCCGCTGATCGTAGCGGGCGTCACATCCGGCCGGACGGGCCGCCCTGGCGTGCTCAGGCGGGGGTCTCCGCGGCGCGCTGGCGGGCTTCCTGGCGGTCCAGCTCGCGGTCCAGCCGGCGGGCCTCGCGTTCGGACTGCTTGATCCACTGGACGACCAGCACGGCCAGCATGGTGACGCTGACGAACTCGCCGCCGGCCCACAGCACCCCGCCGGCGACCACCTGGTCGTTCCGCGGATCCGACCAGGCCAGGTGCAGGGACGAGTACCAGTCGCCGCCGAGCAGCGTGGTGCTCTGCATGATGGTCAGCCCGAGCACCGTGTGGAAGGGCACCGAGAGCAGCATCAGCAGCGCCCGGGCCGGGTACGGCCAGCGCCCGGGCAGCGGGTCCAGGCCCAGCAGCGGCCAGAAGAAGACGCAGCCGGTGGCGATGAAGTGGGCGTGCACCAGCTCGTGCGCCCACTCGTGCTGGAGCGTGTACTCGTAGAGGCCGGTGAAGTAGAGCGCGAACGGGTTCACCACGAAGATGGCGAACGCCACCAGCGGGAAGCTGTAGACCCGGGCGATCCGGCTGTGCACGATCGCCAGCAGCCGCTTGCGGGGCCGCACCGGCAGGGTGCGCAGGGCCAGGGTCACCGGCGCGCCGAGCGCCAGGAAGATCGGCGAGATCATGGAGAGCACCATGTGCTGCACCATGTGCACCGAGAGCAGCGTGGTGTCGTACGCGCCCAGCCCGCTGAGCGTGACGAAGGCGATACCACCGAGGCCGGGGCCGAGGAAGCAGACGGTGCGGACCACCGGCCACCCGTCACCGCGCAGCCGCAGCCGGTACACGCCGTAGAGGTAGAGGCCCGCGGCGAGCACCAGCCCCAGGGCGAGCCAGCTGTTGAGCTCGGTCTCGGTGAAGACCCGGGTGATGGTGAACGGCGGCGGGACGCGCTCGCCCCCGCTCGCCAGGGCCGGCGTGGCGGCGGCCGAGGTGGCGGCGAAGATCTGATCGACGTGCAGCACGCTTTTCAGGGTAGGTCAGGCGAAGCGGACGGCCCCGATCGGGCCACTGTCGGCACAGGTTTCGGACCCCGCTGATCGTCGGTCCCGGTCAAGGGCAATAATGACCGCGTGACTGCGGCCCCAGCCATTGACAAGAGCCGGATCCACTCCCTGACGCGTCCCAACATGGTCAGCGTCGGGACGATCGTGTGGCTCTCCAGCGAACTCATGTTCTTCGCGGCGCTGTTCGCGATGTACTTCTCGATCCGCGCGGCGGCGCCGGAGCTGTGGGAGAAGCACACCGAGGTACTCAACATCCCCTACGCGACCACCTTCACGGTGATCCTGGTGCTGTCCTCGGTGACCTGCCAGCTCGGTGTCTTCGCGGCCGAGAAGGGTGACGTCCACGCCCTGCGCCGGTGGTTCACCATCACCTTCGTGATGGGTCTGATCTTCGTGCTCGGCCAGGCGAACGAGTACCGCACCCTGGTCCACGAGGGCGTCAAGATCAACGCCGACGGGTACGGATCGATGTTCTACCTGACCACCGGCTTCCACGGCCTGCACGTGACCGGCGGTCTGATCGCGTTCATCATCTTCATGATCCGTACCACCATGGGCCGGTTCACCCCGGCGCAGGCGACGTCGGCCATCGTCGTGTCCTACTACTGGCACTTCGTGGACGTCGTGTGGATCGGGCTCTACGCCATGATCTACTGGCTCCAGTGATCTTGGCGCGTCACGTACCGCGCCGCTGCTCCGTCCCCTGAGACAAGGTCCAACCGGTTAAGGACACAGGTCATGACTTCTGACAACGACCGCCGACGCGGTCTGCTCGCGCGGCTGCGCGGGCGGCCCGTAGCGCGCAGCAGGGGCCGCCGCCGGCTGGGTGCCGCGGTCCGCCTGACCGCCGCGCTGATGCTGGCCGGCGGCGCCTACACCGTCTTCGCCCCCGGCGTGCAGGCGCAGGACAACCCGCCCCTGAGCGCCGCCGCCAACGAGGGCAAGGCGCTGTTCGACGTGAGCTGTGTGACCTGTCACGGTCGCAACGCCCAGGGCGTCGAGGGACGTGGTCCGAGCCTGATCGGCGTCGGGTCGGCCTCGGTCGAGTTCCAGGTCAGCAGCGGCCGGATGCCGATGGCCCGCCAGGAGGCGCAGGCGCAGCGCAAGCCCCCGCAGTTCACCGACGAGCAGGTCCGCCAGCTCGGCCAGTACATCCAGGAGCTCGGCGGCGGCCCGCAGGTGCCGCAGGGCAACCTGCGCCAGGGCGCCGACATGGCCGCCGGCGGCGAGCTGTTCCGGATCAACTGCTCGCAGTGCCACGCCTTCGGCGCGGGCGGCGGCGCGCTCTCCTCGGGCAAGTTCGCCCCGAGCCTGAAGCCGGCCAGCGACCGGCAGATCTACGCCGCCATGCTGAGCGGCCCGCAGAACATGCCGGTGTTCGGCGACAACCAGATCACTCCGGAGCAGAAGGCGGACATCATCGCCTACATCCAGGAGACCCTGAAGCACGACCAGGACCAGGGCGGTTTCAACCTGGGCCGGTACGGCCCGTCGACCGAGGGTCTCGCGATCTTCCTGGTCGGCATCGTCGCGCTGGTCTTCACGAGCCTGTGGATTGCGGGCAAGTCGTGACCGAGCGGATCATTCGTTTCAGTGCTGTGGCGTCGACCCCCGGCGCCACCCGTAGCGAGGTGACGGCATGAGCACCCACACCGGGCACCAGGCCCCGCAGGGCCGGGAGCCGCTCGACCTGAACGACCCCCGGCTCTCCCGGTTCGACATCGTCGAGGAGGGCGCGCGGCGGGACGACATCGAGATCGTCCACTACGAGCCGCAGGTCGTCCCGGGCAGCAAGGCGGAGCGCCGGCTGACCCGTACGGTCGCCTCGATGTTCCTGCTGACCGGGGCGGCGGCCACCGCCTTCCTGATCATCTACATCTGGTGGCCGTGGAAGTGGGAGGCGGGCCGCGGCGGTGACAAGTACTACACCCCGCTGCTCGGCCTGACCCTCGGTCTCGCCCTCCTCGGCATCGGCTTCGGCATCCTCACCTGGGGCAAGAAGCTGCTGCCCAAGGAGGTCTCGATCCAGGACCGGCACGACCAGCCGGGCTCGCCCGAGGACCGCAAGCTCACCGGCGAGACGATCCTCTACATGGCCGACGAACTCGGCGTGAAGCGCCGCCCGCTGCTCGGCGCCTCGCTGATGGCCGGCCTGCTGCCGGTCGGCGCGGTCGCCGCGGCGCCGCTGGTCGGCGGCCTCATCGAGAACCCGCACAAGAACAACCAGATGTTCACCACCGGGTTCCAGCCGCGGGACGGCAAGAAGATCCGGCTGATCCGCGAGGACGGCCGGCCGATCCGCCCGGCCGACATCAGCGCCGGCGGCCAGCTCACCGTGTTCCCCGGCATCGAGGAGGGCGTGAGCAACAAGCACGCCGACTCGCCGACGCTGCTGATCCACCTGCGTGAGGACGACGCGCAGAAGTCGCGCGCCGCCAACGCGCGCAAGGGCCACGGCGACTACATGTGGGGCAACTACGTCGCGTTCTCCAAGATCTGCACGCACGCCGGTTGCCCGGCCAGCCTCTACGAGCAGCAGACCAACCGCCTGCTCTGCCCCTGCCACCAGTCGCAGTTCCTCATCACCGACAACGCCAAGCCGATCTTCGGCCCGGCGAACCGGCCGCTGCCGCAGCTGCCGCTGGAGGTGGACGAGGAGGGCTTCTTCGTGGCGAAGTCCGACTACACCGAAACCATCGGTCCCGACTTCTGGGAGCGGCCATGAAGCGCCGAAAGTTTGACGTAGCAGCGGTGCCGGCCAAGACGGCCGGCGCGCTGGACGACCGCTTCCAGGCGGCCACCCCGCTGCGCAAGCTGCTGAACAAGGTCTTCCCCGACCACTGGTCCTTCCTGCTGGGCGAGATCGCGCTCTTCTCGTTCGTCGTCCTGCTGCTGACCGGCGTCTTCCTGACATTCTTCTTCGAGCCGGCGATGACCGAGGTGGTCTACAACGGCAGCTACGCGCCGCTGCGGGGCACCCCGATGTCGGCCGCGTACGCCTCCAGCCTGGACATCTCGTTCGACGTCCGCGGCGGCCTGATCATGCGGCAGATGCACCACTGGGCGGCGCTGCTGTTCATGGCCTCGATCGTGGTGCACATGCTGCGGGTGTTCTTCACCGGCGCGTTCCGCAAGCCGCGTGAGACGAACTGGATCATCGGCTCGCTGCTGTTCTGGGTGGGCTTCCTGGCCGGCTTCACCGGCTACTCGCTGCCCGACGACGGCCTCTCCGGCACGGGCCTGCGGATCGCCTCCGGCATCATCCTGTCGATCCCGGTGATCGGCTCCTGGGTCAGCTCGTCGATCTTCGGCGGGGAGTTCCCCGGCACCATCATCATCAGCCGCTTCTTCATCGCCCACGTGCTGCTCATCCCGGGTCTGCTGGTGGCGCTGATCAGCGTGCACCTGGGCCTGGTCTTCAAGCAGAAGCACACCCAGTGGCCCGGCCCCGGCCGGACCAACGAGAACGTGGTCGGCGAGCGGATGTTCCCGCGCTACGCGCTCAAGCAGGGCGGCTTCTTCATGGTCGTCTTCGGCGTGATCGCGCTCTTCGGCGGCCTGTTCCAGATCAACCCGATCTGGTACTTCGGCCCGTACGAGGCGTGGGTGGTCTCGGCCGCCAGCCAGCCGGACTGGTACGTCATGTTCCTCGACGGCTCGACCCGACTCATGCCCGCCTGGGAGATCAGCATCCCGATCGGCAACGGGTACGTCATCCCGCCGCTGTTCTGGCCGACGGTCGTGCTCCCCGGCATCCTGGTGGGCCTGTCGACGATGTACCCGTTCCTCGAGGCGCGCCGCCTCAAGGACTACAAGCACCACAACCTGCTCCAGCGGCCCCGCGACGTGCCGGCCCGGACCGCGGCGGGCGCCATGGCGGTGGCGTTCTACCTGGTGCTGACCCTCTCCGGCGCCAACGACGTGATCGCCGACAAGTTCCACATCAGCTTGAACGCGATGACCTGGGCGGGCCGGATCGGCATCCTGATCCTGCCGCCGCTGGCCTACTACGTCGCGTACCGGCTCTGCCTCGGTCTGCAGCAGCACGACCGCGAGGTGCTGGCGCACGGTGTGGAGACCGGCATCATCAAGCGGCTGCCGGACGGCCGGTTCGTCGAGGTGCACCAGCCGCTCACCGCGGTCGAGGGCCACGACGGGCACGGCCCGGCGCTGGACTACGTCGGCTGGGTCGTCCCCAAGAAGATGAACCGGCTGGGCGCGCTCGGCCCGGCGATCCGGGGCTTCTTCTACCCGATCGAGAAGCCGGCCGAGGCGCCGGTCTCGCCGGGGCACCCGCCGGTCGAGCCCCGGCCGGAGCGGGAGGAGATCGGCAGCGGCGAGAGCCGCCGCTGACCCCTCGCGTACGACTGACCGTGGCGCCCGCCGGATCCTTCCGGCGGGCGCCACGGCCGTTCTCGGACCGTTCGTCCCCTCCCGTGGCCGACGGTCCCGTTCCGCCGTGCCGCCGCCCCCGGACACGGACGGGTGGAATCGCAGGAATAACCCCGGTCAGCCGGGTATCCGTGCGGTCCAACGTCTCAAGGGGGGGAAAGCATGTTGGGAATCAAACGCCTGGGCCTGCTGGCCGCGCTGGTGCTCGTCGGGCTCGCACCCGCCGCGGCAGCGCAGGCGGCGGCCCAGCCGTCGACCCAGGACACGCAGTACCTGAAGGCGCTGCACCAGGTGAACCTGGCCGAGATCACCACGGGCAACCTGGCCCAGCAGAAGGGTCAGAACGCCCAGGTCAAGGAGCTGGGTAAGCAGTTCGTGACGGACCACACCCAGCTGGACCAGTCGGTGAAGACCACGGCGCAGCAGCTGAACGTGCAGTTGCCGTCCGAACCGACCGCCGACCAGCAGAAGGTCATCAGCAAGCTCAACAACGAGAGCGGCGCCGCGTTCGACAAGGCGTGGGTGACCGCGGAGCTGGCCGGCCACGTCCAGGCCATCCAGGCGACGCAGACCGAGATCTCGCAGGGTTCCGAGCAGTCCGTGGTCACGCTGGCCCAGGACGCCCTGCCGGTCCTCCAGGCGCATCTCGACGCGCTGACGGCCCTGGCCCAGACCCTGGGCATCCCGGTCCCGCAGACCAGCGCCAGCGGCACGCCCGGCCCGGGCGGTACCTCGCCGGGCGGCACCGAGTCGCCGGGCGGCACCGAGTCCCCGGCTCCGGGCGGCACCACCGAGGCGCCGGCCCCGGGTACCACGGAGACCCCGGTGCCCAGCCAGAGCTGACGCCGAACGGCCGAGGTGGCCGGTCCGCCCTGGGGGCGGGCCGGCCACCGCGCGTACGCGGGTCAGTCGGCGTTGGCCAGCCCGATCGCGAACGCCTCCTCCAGGTCGTGCTGCGAGTACGCTCGGAACGCGATGTGCGACTCGGTGTTGAGCACGCCCGGCACCTTGGAGATGCTGCCGGCGATGACCTGGGCGATCTGCTCGAACTCGCGGACCCGCACCATGGCGATCAGGTCGACGTGACCGGCCACCGAGTAGACCTCGCTGACGCCGGGCAGGTTGGCCAGGTTCTCGGCCACCTCGGGAATGGAGTCGGTGGCGCAGTCGATCAGCACGATCGCGGTGATCACGGGACATTTCTCCGTTCGTCGACGACGTGGCCCATGCTAGAGGTCACGCGGGCCGGCCGCCGCCGGGCTCCGGCATCCGGCCCGCCGGGACGGTGAGGCCCGACCCGGCCCGGATCACGTCGGTGAGCCGCTCGTCCGGCCCGACGGTCGCGCCGGGCCAGACCACCGCCCGGGTGACCTCGCCCCGGACCGTCGCCCCCGCCCCGACCACCGCCCGGTGCACCCGCCCGGTCACCGTGGCGGCGGGGTCGACCAGGCTGCCGTCGCCGGCCGCGTGCAGGTTGGCCGCCAGGTAGTCGGCGGGGGTGCCGGTGTCGTAGAAGACGCCGGGAAAGCGCACCACCTCGAGCGCGCCGGCCGCCTCCGCCGGCCGCCACACCGCCCGGACCAGGTCGCCGAAGGTGGCCGGCAGGTCCCGCACCAGCCGCCAGGGCAGCAGCGAGAACCCGACGAACCGGTGGCCGTCGAAGGTGCCGGGGGCCGCCGGGTCGTCGGCCGGCTGGCCGAGCAGGCGTACGCTCCGCCCGTCCCAGCCGTCCAGCAGCGCGGCCACGTCCGGTCCCGGCGGGGCGTCCGGATCGGCGAGGTACGCGTCGGCGTTGCCGACCAGCACCCCCCGCCCGGCGATCCAGTCCCGCAGGTTGCCCAGCCCGCCCGCGGTGCCCAGCGGGTCGCCCGGCTCCACCGACAGGTGCGCCCGGGCGCCGACCTGCGTGACCACCTGGTCGCCCAGGTAGCAGGCGTTGACCGCGACCCGGTCCGGGCCGGTCAACCCGAGCCCGGCGAGGCGGGCCAGGGCCCGGTCCAGCAGCGGCACGTTGCCCACCGGGCAGAGCGCCTTGGGCACCCGCTCGGTCAGCGGGCGCAGCCGGGTACCCTCCCCGGCGGCGAGCACCACCGCGCAGACGTCCACCGCCGCTCGCCAGCCGGATTCGGCCGCTCCGGCGGCGACCCGCCCCGCCCCACCGCTGCTCGGCCGGTCCGGCTGGTTGCGGCCGCCGGGCGGCGTCGTGGGGGCAGGCGGGTCC
>NZ_JBSGJR010000137.1:0-12897 GCF_053605645.1 Micromonospora sp. NPDC003776 | reverse complement strand
ATCAAGGGGTTTGCGTCAGGATCCACCCCCTACCCGACGCAAACCCCTTGATCAACCGCCCGGGGCGCCCCGTCGGGGACGGCGGTGATCGAGGAGTGGTTGTGGTCCGGGTGCGCGGGAGGTGGTGCTCGATCCTGGATCGAGTGGCCTCCGGCGTGCGCCGAGACCACTACTTCCTGGATCGAGCAGGATCTTGGGGAGATCACCGATGGCGCGATCCACCCGGATCGAGCACGGTCCCCGGGGCGGTGCTCGTCCACAGACCGACGGGCCCGATGACCTGGTCCGTCTGAGCGGGGCGGCCTGGGTGGGCGGCCAGGGTGCGAGATGAACTCGCCGTGCGGCAGGTCGCGCCTTCCGCCCGGCGGGACACCCCGACCTGCCGCAACCCGCGCACCGACCCCGGCCGGGGCGTGGACCGGGCGCTGGGCCGGGGACGGGTCAGCGCAGGCGGTCGAGGCGCACCCGGGTGCGCAGCTCGGGGCGGTCGGTGAGCAGCCGGCGCACCGCCGCCTCCGCGTCGTCGTCGACGGCGAGGAAGTGGATCCGGCCGGGCACCGCCGCCACCACGGCCGCCGAGCGGGCCGGCTCGGCCAGCGGCAGGTTGTAGTACGCGGGTCCGGACGCCCCGGCGGTGCCCTGCAGGGTGGCGACGAAGAGGCTGCACAGGTACCCCTCGCGCCGCTTCCCGCTGGCCACCACCGTCACCGTGCCGGGCTCGACCGGGGCCTGGGCGAGCGCCCGTACGGTCAGGTCCGCCGGGCGGGGCCGGGCCAGGGTCCCCGACCACCAGGCCGAGGCCCACGTGGTGCTGCGACCGCCGAACGGCTGGGCGAAGATGCCCGTCCCCCGGGGCAGGCCGGCTACGCCGGCCGCGGCCACCACGACGGCCGCCGCCACCAGCAGCCGGGCGCGCGGTCCCGGCCGCCGGCCGGTCACGGTCCACGGCGGGGGCAGCAGCAGGGCCAGCGCGCCGACGCCGAGCAGCAGCAGCATCAGCAGCAGGTGCAGGGGCTTGCCGTAGTAGTAGCGGGGCGCGCTGCCGAGCACGTGGAACCAGATCCGGACACCGAGCACGAAGAGCAGGGCGGCGCCGAGCGCGCCGGCGTACCGCCGCCACACGGGCAGCCGCAGGCCGCCGGCGAGCAGGCCGGCGCCGACCAGCGCGGTGAGCGCCAGCAGGGCGTCGTAGCGGGGCTCCACCGCGCCACCGGTCGCGACGTTGTCGATCTGGTCGGTGTGGAGCAGGCCGCCGATGCTGGTCAGCGGGGTCAGCGGCACGGCCACCAGGGCCACTCCGGCGAGCAGGAGCGGGCGGCGCAGCACGGCGCGGCGCTGCCGGACCAGCCAGGCCAGCACCAGCAGCCCCACCACCGGCAGGAACATCAGGTACGCGAAGCCGACGCCCACGCAGAGCGCGCCGACCAGCAGGAGCTGGGTGCCGGTACCGGCGACCGGCCGGCAGAGCAGCGCGACCAGCAGCGCGGACAGCGCCAGGCCGAGGGTCTCGCCCGGGTAGCCGTACACCACGAACCGGGCCAACTCCGAGCCGAGGCAGAGCGTGGTCACCACGCCGGCGACCGCCCAGGTCCGGGCCAGGTCCAGCTGCCGTCCGGCGATCCGGGTCGCGGCCCAGACCAGGGCGAGCACCAGCAGGGCGTACGCGGCCAGCGCCCAGCCGAGGTAGTGGTCGAGCGCGCCGACCGGGTCGGCCGCGGCGGTGGACGAGCGCAGGAAGGTGTCCAGCAGCGCGGCGGTGAGATGGAAGCCCTGCGGGTACCAGGTCATCGCGGCCGGGGCGATCCGGGCGGCGGCATCCGGGTCGGTGAAGAGGTAGCCGCCGACCGCCCGGATCCCCTCCACGGCGGCCAGGTGCCGGCTGTTGTCCTCACCGATCATCGCGTACGCCAGCCGCCCGGCCAGGTCACCCGCGTGCAGGTACGGCCAGCCCAGCGCGACCGTCGCGGCCCCCGCCGCCACCAGCGGAGGCAGGTCGGTCGCGGCGGGCCGGGGCCAGCGGGGGCGCCGGCCGGTGGTCAGGGCGACGCCGAGCAGGACGGTGAACGCGGTGCCGGCCACCGGCACCGGGTGCAGCCCCCACGGCCAGGCGGAGAAGAGCAGGCCGGCGGCGGCGACCACGCCGAGCAGCAGGGCGGTGCCGAGCACCAGCCGGTCGAGCAGGGTACGCCCGCCGCGCAGCAGCCCGGCGGTCAGCGCCAGCACCAGCGGGGGCAGCACGGCGGCGAGGCCCAGCGCGTACGCCAGCAGGGGCAGCAGCCAGGCGGCGGCGAGCCCGAGCGCGACGACGGCACCCCGGTGGGACGGGCGGCGCGGCGACGCGGGCGGCGCCGGCCGGTCGGGGTTCGCCGCCGGGCGGGACGCCGCCGGCACGCGGGTCGGGCTGCTCTGCACGGGGCGTCTCTCCTCGGATGCCACCCGCCCGGGGCTCGGACGGCGGGGCCCCACGCTAGGCGGGTCCCGGCGACGGCCGGCGACGCGCACGTGTGCGCCAGGTGACGGGTGGGCGACGAGATGCCGCCGGTCGTACACCTGTGCCAACCGGCCGGGTAGGGTGGGGGCATGACCGGCACCGCCTACCAGCCGTCGATGCTCGACCTCAGCGCCTCCGCGTCGCTGGGCCCGCTGGCCGGTCGGCTGCGGCGGCACCCGCTGAGCCGGGGCGCCTGGGTCGACCACCTCCCCGGCTGGGTCGCCGGCTCGGACGAGGTCTTCGAGACCCTGCTGCGGGAGGTCCCCTGGCGGGCCGAGCGCCGCACCATGTACGACGCCGAGGTGGACGTGCCCCGGCTGCTCTGCTGGTACGGTGCCGGGCGGCCGCTGCCGCACCCGCTCCTCGACGCGGCTCGCACCGCGCTCACCGGGCACTACGCGCCGGAGCTGGGCGAGCCGTTCGTCACCGCGGGCATGTGCCTCTACCGCTCCGGGCGGGACAGCGTCGCCTGGCACGGCGACACGCTGGGCCGCTCCGCGCACTCGGACACCGTAGTCGCGATCGTCTCCTTCGGATCCCCCCGCAGCCTGCTGCTGCGTCCCCGGGGCGGCGGCGAGAGCCTGCGGTTCCCGCTCGGCCACGGCGACCTGATCGTGATGGGCGGCTCGTGCCAGCGCACCTGGGAGCACGCCGTGCCCAAGACCGCGCGCCCGGTGGGGCCGCGGGTCAGCGTCCAGTTCCGTCCGGCCGGCGTCGCCTGACCGCCGGAGGGCGGTGCCCGGCCGGCCGATGCACCCTCAGCCGGTAACACAGAGTTAACGCGAGCGGCGATTCGGGACACCATCCGGGGCGCCCGCCGTGCTAGCTTTTCCGCGCCTCATCGGTCTTGCGCGTAATCGGGGGATCATCGTGCATGTTGGAGGGTCGGCCGTGCCTGCGGTCGGCACGGGGGACACTCTCGGCGGCCGCGTCCGCCGCCATCTCGGCCTGGTCGTCCTGCTCACGGTGGGTGTCGGGCTGCGGGTGACGATGATGGTCGCCTATCCGCCCGCGCTGTGGTTCCAGGGCGACTCGGGCACGTACGTGCGCCACTCGCAGGCCTGGCCGGAGCTGACGGCACGGTGGACGTACCCGTGGCTGATCAAGGCGTTCGAGTGGACCGGCACGTTCGCCTCCCTGGTGGCCGTCCAGCACCTCGCCGGGCTGGCCCTCGGCGTCGCCACGTACCTGCTGGTGCGCCGCCGGCTCGGCGCCTCCGGCTGGGTGGCCACGCTGGCCGCCGCCCCGATCCTGCTGGACGCCCGGCAGCTGACCCTCGAGCAGTACCTGCTCACCGAGACGCTCTTCACCACCGCGCTGGCCGTCGCGGCGCTCGTGCTCGCCCGCAGGGAGCGGCCCGGCCCGGTGGCCGGGTTCGGCGCGGGCGTGGCGATCGCGGTGGGCATGGCGACCCGGCCGACCGGGATCGTCGGGCTCATCGTGCTGCTGCTCTTCCTGCTGGTCCCGTGGCGTGGCTGGCGGGCCCCGGTGGCGTACCTGCTCGGCATCCTCGCCTTCTTCGGGGTGGTGTTCCTGAACGTCGGCACGGTCAAGGACACGCTCGGCGCCGAGGGCGGCAGGTTCCTCTACGGACGGACCGCGCACTTCGCCGACTGCGACCGGCTGGAGCTGAGCCCGGAACTGCGCCGGCTCTGCCCCGCCCAGCCGCTGGACCAGCGGCCGGAACGGCCGGACTGGTTCATCTGGAACAGGGACAGCCCGATCCGCAACGTCCAACGCCCGGAGGACCTCGACGCCTTCGCCCAGGCGGTGATCCGCCAGCAGCCCGGCGACTACCTGGCCGAGGTGGCCGCCGACACCGCCCGCTACTTCTGGCCACCCCGGCTCGGGCCGATGGAGTCCTGCCTGGCCAACTGGTGGGTGCCGCAGCTCGCGCCGACCAACTGGGCGGCGAACCGCGACTGCGTGCCCCGGCTGGCGGACCCACACTACGACTGGCGGCCGACGCCCTCGCAGGACGCGCCGGCGAACGGGGCGAGCCGCTTCCTGCACGCCTACGGCCGGTACGGCACCACGCCGCCGCCGGTGGCCGCGGCGATGACCCTGCTCGCGCTGGTCGGCGCGCTCTGGCCGCGGCGCGGGCAGCTGCGGCTGAGCGTGCTCGCCCTCGGCTACGCCGCCATCGGCGTCGGGATCATGGTCTTCTCCGTCGCCACCTCGATGTTCGACTACCGCTACGGCCTGCCGGCGCTCGCCTTCCTACCGGTCGCCGCGGCGGCCGGCTGGCAGCGGCTCCGGTCGGCGCCCGCACCGACCGAGCCACCCGCACCGGCCGAAGAGGACGAGCCGGAGCCACTCGAATCCACTGTCACTGGAAGTCACGGGGAACGATGACGAACGAACCGGAGATCGAGGTGACGGTCCTGCTGCCGTGCCTCAACGAGGCGGAGACCCTCGAGGTCTGCGTCCGCAAGGCGCTGCGCTCGCTGGCGGAGTGCGGGGTGGTCGGGGAGGTGCTGGTCTCCGACAACGGCTCCACCGACGGGTCGCAGGAGATCGCCGAGCGGGCCGGCGCCCGGGTGGTGCACGCGCCCATCCGCGGCTACGGCGGCGCACTGCTCAACGGCATCGAGCAGGCCCGCGGCCGGTACGTCATCATGGCCGACGCCGACGACTCGTACGCGCTGTCGGAGCTGGGCCCGTTCATCGAGGCGCTGCGGGCCGGGCACGACGTGGTGATGGGCAACCGCTTCCGCGGCGGGATCGCCAAGGGCGCGATGCCCCCGCTGCACCGCTGGCTGGGCAACCCGGTGCTGAGCTGGCTGGGCCGCCGGCTGTTCGGGCTGGGCCGGGTCGGCGACTTCCACTGCGGCATGCGCGGCTTCAACACCGACCGGATCCGCGCGCTGGGCCTCTGCATGCCCGGCATGGAGTTCGCCTCGGAGCTGGTGGTACGCGCCGCGCTGGCCGGCTACGACATCGTCGAGGTGCCGACCACCCTCGCCCCGGACGGCCGGTCCCGGCCGCCGCACCTGCGTACCTGGCGGGACGGCTGGCGGCACCTGCGGTTCCTGCTGGTCTTCGCGCCGCGCAAGACGCTGGTCCGGCCGGGCTTCGCGATCTCCCTGCTCGGGCTGGTCGGGGTGGGCGCCCTCACCCCGGGGCCGCTCGACCTCGGCGCGGTCGAGCTGGACGTCAACAGCCTGGTGTACGCCTGCCTCATGGTGCTGGTCGGGGCGCAGCTGGCGATCTTCGGCGGGCTGGCCGAGATCTACGGCCGGCAGGAGCGGCTGGTCCCGCAGCGCAGCACCGACCGGTGGATCCGGTTCCTGCGGCTGGAGACCAGCGTGACGATCGGCCTGCTGCTGCTCGCCGCCGGCACGGTGGGCACGGTGGCGGCGGTCTGGCACTGGGGGCTGGTCGGCTTCGACGATCTCGACCCACACACCACGCTGCGGGTGGTGCTCCCGTCGGCGACGGCGGTGGCGCTCGGCGTGGTGGTGCTCTTCTCCGGCCTGGTGGGCAGCCTGCTCACCCTCCGTCCCGCCCACCCGGTGCCCGTGCTGGTCCGGCAGGCCGGCCCGGAGCGGGAGCCGGGGCGCACGTTCACCGTCCGCTGACCGGGCGGAGCACCGCCCTCCCCGCAGGTCACGCGGGCGCCGTGCTACAAACGACTCTCAGGGTGATCACGCCCCCGTCACCTGACGACGCGAAGGGCGCAGCATGACCCAGTCCCCCACCGAACCACGATCCCGCTGGTCCCCCTGGAGTCTGCACGGCGACGGCCGGTCCGTACGCCCCGGCGACGTGGTGCACCCGGACGAGCGGCTGTCCTGGCCGCGTACGGTCGGCATCGGCGTGCAGCACGTGGTGGCGATGTTCGGCGCCACCTTCACCGTGCCGCTGATCACCGGCTTCCCGCCGGCCACCACGCTCTTCTTCTCCGGCCTGGGCACGCTGCTCTTCCTGCTGATCACCGGCAACCGGCTGCCCTCGTACCTGGGCTCGTCGTTCGCGTTCATCGCCCCGGTGCTGGCCGCCAAGACCGGCGGCGGCATCGGCGCGGCGCTGGGCGGCATCGTGGTGGCCGGCGCGGCGCTGGCCGTGGTCGGCGTGGTGGTGCAGCTGGCCGGGTCCCGGTGGATCGACGCGTTGATGCCGCCGGTGGTGACCGGCGCCATCGTCGCGCTGATCGGGCTCAACCTCGCCCCGGTCGCCTGGGACGGCGGTGGCAGCGGCACCGGGGTGAAGGCGCAGCCGCTGATCGCGGTGGTCACCCTGGTCGCGATCCTGGTCGCCACGGTGCTCTTCCGGGGCTTCCTGGCCCGGCTGTCCATCCTGCTCGGCGTGGTGGTCGGCTGGGTGCTCGCCGCCCTCCTCGGCCAGCTCGACCCGAAGGCGGTGACCGGGCTGAAGGAGGCGGCCTGGGTGGGCCTGCCGCAGTTCCACACGCCCAGCTTCAGCCTGCGCGCCGTGGTGCTGGTCATCCCGGTGATCCTGGTGCTGGTCGCGGAGAACGCCGGGCACGTGAAGGCGGTGGCCGCGATGACCGCCCGCAACCTGGACAAGGACATGGGCCGCGCCTTCCTCGGCGACGGTCTGGCCACCGTCCTCGCCGGTTCCGGCGGCGGCTCCGGCACCACCACGTACGCGGAGAACATCGGGGTGATGGCGGCGACCCGGGTCTACTCGACCGCCGCGTACTGGGTGGCCGGGGTGGCGGCGGTGCTGCTCGGGCTCTGCCCGAAGTTCGGCGCGCTGATCCTGACCGTGCCGGCCGGTGTGCTCGGCGGCGCGACCACCGCGCTGTACGGCCTGATCGCCATCCTGGGCGCCCGGATCTGGATCGAGGGCCGGGTCGACTTCCACGACCCGGTCAACCTGATGACGGCGGCGGTCGCGGTGATCATCGGCGCGGCGAACTACACGCTGACCGCCGGCGACCTGTCGTTCAACGGCATCGCCCTGGGCACCGCCGCGGCCCTCGTCACCTACCACGGCATGCGCCTGATCGCCCGCCTCCGCGGCACCACGGCCGTTTCCCGCCGGGGCCCCGAACCCGAACTCTGACCGGCCGGATCGGCAACCAGCTACGGCATGTCGCGCCCTCCCCGGTTCGGGACGGCGCGACATGCCGCATCAGGGACAGCCGGCGATCGTCAGTCGCGTTCGATCTGGTGGCCGACGACCGTGGGGCCCAGCATCACGGCGAAGCCGGAGCCGTCGCGGCGCGGGTCCGCCGGAGGCAGCTCGACCGGGTCACCGTTGGCCGTCGCGCCGACCGGGCGCGGGCCGACCCAGGCCACCGACAGATCCACCTCGCCCTTGAGGAACCGCTGCGCGCGCACGCCGCCGGTGGCCCGCCCCTTCGCCGGGTACGCCTTGAACGGAGTCACCTTGACCGTGGCGCCGGTCGAGGTGACCACCATCGGCTCCCCGTGCGACGGGTCGTCGGTGCGGACCGCGCCGAAGAAGACCACCGTCGCCTCCCCCGGCAGGTTGATGCCGGCCATGCCGCCACCCTTGATGCCCTGCGGCCGGACCAGGGACGCCGCGAAGCGCAGCAGCGACGCCTCGGAGGAGACGAACGCCAGCGTCTCGGACCCGTCGGTGAGCCAGGTCGCCCCGACCACCTCGTCGCCGTCGCGCAGCGAGATCACCTCGAACTCGTCCGAGCGGACCGGCCACTCGGGCGCGCACACCTTGACCACGCCCTGCCGGGTGCCGAGCGCCAGCCCCGGTGATCCCTCGGCGGGCGCGCCGAGCGGCGCCAGCCCGACCACGGTCTCCCCGGGCTGCAACGGCACCAGCTCGGCGGCGGACATGCCGCCGCGCAGCGACACCGTGCCGGACTGCTCGGGCAGCACCGGCAGCGGCAGGACGTCGATCTTGAAGGCGCGTCCGGCGCTGGTGACCAGGAGCACCCGACCCCGGGCGGTGGAGTGCACCACCGCACGTACCGCGTCGTGCTTGACCCGGCCGCTGCGCCGGCGCGCCTCGGCGGCCTCCTCCGACTCCGCCGCGGTCCGCGCGACCAGCCCGGTGGCGGAGAGGATGACCTGGCACGGGTCATCGGCCACCTCCAGCGGCCCGGCCGGTACGGAGGCCGCGAGCACCTCCTTGAGGTCGCCGTCGACCAGGGTGGTGCGGCGCGGGGCACCGAACTGCTTGACCACGGCGGCCAGCTCGTCGGAGACCACCTTCTGCAGCACCTTCGCGTCGTCGAGGATCTTCGACAGCTCGGCGATCTCGCCGCGCAGCTTCTCCTGCTCCGCCTCCAGCTCCAGCCGGTCGTACTTGGTGAGCCGGCGCAGCGGGGTGTCGAGGATGTAGCCGGCCTGGATCTCGGAGAGCTTGAACTTCTGCATCAGGCCGTCCTTGGCGGCCTGGGCGTCCTCACTGCCGCGGATCAGCTTGACCACCTTGTCGATGTCGAGCAGGGCGATCAGCAGACCGTCGACCAGGTGCAGCCGCTCCTCGCGCTTGCGCTTGCGGTACGCGCTGCGCCGGGTCACCACCTCGTACCGGTGGTTGATGAAGACCTCCAGCAGCGCCTTGAGCCCCAGGGTCTGCGGCTGGCCGCCGAACAGGACCAGGTTGTTCACGCCGAAGGACTGCTCCAGCGGGGTGAGCCGGTAGAGGTCGGCCAGCAGCGCCTGCGGGTTGACCCCGACCTTGCACTCGATGACCAGCCGGGTGCCGTTCTCCCGGTCGGTGAGGTCCTTGACGTCGGCGATGCCGGCCAGCCGCTTGGTCTTGTTGACCTCGGTGGTGATGGCCGCGATGACCTTCTCCGCGCCCACGCCGTACGGCAGCTCGGTGACGGTGATCGCCTGCCGGCCCCGGCTGCCCTCCAGCGGGCCGATCTCCACCCGGGCGCGCATCCGCACCACGCCGCGCCCGGTCTCGTACGCCCGACGCACCTCGTCCAGGCCGAGCAGCAGCCCGCCGGTGGGCAGGTCGGGGCCGGGGACGAACTCCATGAGCTTGTCCAGGGTGGCGTCCGGGTGGTTGATCAGCCAGCGGGCCGCCTGGACGATCTCGCCCAGGTTGTGCGGGATCATGTTGGTGGCCATGCCGACGGCGATCCCGGACGCGCCGTTGACCAGCAGGTTGGGGAAGGCCGCCGGCAGCACGGTCGGCTGGGTGAGCGAGCCGTCGTAGTTGGGCTCGACGTCGACGGTGTCCTCGCCCAGCTCGCCGACGAGCAGCATCGCCTCCCGGGACATCCGGGCCTCGGTGTAACGCGCGGCGGCCGGCCCGTCGTCCGGGGAGCCGAAGTTGCCGTGCCCGTCGATGAGCGGCGCGTTGAGCGAGAAGTCCTGGGCGAGCCGGACCATCGCGTCGTAGATCGCCGCGTCGCCGTGCGGGTGGTACTTACCCATCACGTCGCCGACGATCCGCGCGGACTTCACGTGCCCGCGGTCGGGGCGGTGGCCCTGCTCGTACATGGACCAGAGGATGCGCCGGTGCACCGGCTTCAGCCCGTCCCGGGCGTCGGGCAGGGCGCGGGAGTGGATGACCGAGAAGGCGTACTCCAGGTAGGAGTCGGAGACCTCGGTGACCAGCGGGTTGTCGAAGACCCGGGCGCCGGCCTGGTCGAAGGCGGAGAGGTCCGCCTTCACGCGGTCGTCCTTGCGGCGTGCCATGGTTCAGCTTTCCCTTCGAAGAACCCGGTGGTCAGGCGTCGATGGCTTCGCGGTCGACCCGGTCGGCCGACTCGATGAGCCAGTTGCGGCGCGGTTCGACCTTCTCGCCCATGAGCAGTTCGAGGATCCGCTCGGCGGCCTCGACGTCGTCGAGGGTGATCCGGCGGACCGCCCGGGTGGCCGGATTCATGGTGGTCTCCCAGAGCTCGTCGGCGTCCATCTCGCCGAGACCCTTGAACCGCGGGATCGGGGTGACGATCTGCTTGCCGGCCTTTTCCAGCTTGCGGACCGTCGCCTCCATCTCGGCCTGGGTGTACGTGTAGATCGTCTGCGGGTTCCGTCCCCTGGTGGTGATCTTGTGCAGGGGCGGCATCGCCGCGTAGAGCCGGCCGGCCTCGATCAGCGGCCGCATGTAGCGGGCGAAGAGCGTGATCAGCAGGGTGCGGATGTGTGCGCCGTCGACGTCCGCGTCGGCCATGATGAGCACCCGGCCGTAGCGCATCGCGGAGAGGTCGAAGGTCCGCCCCGACCCGGCCCCGAGCACCTGCACGATCGCCGCGCACTCGGCGTTGTCCAGCACCTGCTGGAGGTTCGCCTTCTGCACGTTGAGGATCTTGCCGCGGATCGGCAGCAGCGCCTGGTACTCCGAGGAGCGGGCCATCCGGCTGGTGCCGAGCGCGCTGTCGCCCTCGACGATGAACAGCTCGCTGCGGTCCACCCCGGTGGCCCGGCAGTCGACCAGCTTGGCCGGCATGGACGCGCCCTCCAGGGCGGTCTTGCGCCGGGCGGCGTCCTTCTGCTGCTTCTGGGTGAGCCGGACCCGGGCCGCGTCGACGATCTTCTGCAGCACCGTACGGGCCTCGGCCTTGGTCCTGCGATCCTCCAGCCAGGTCTTGAGGTGCTGCTCGACCAGCCCCTGGAGCACCTTGGTGATGCCGGCGGTGGAGAGCTCGTCCTTGGTCTGCGAGGTGAACTGCGGCTCCGGGATCCGCACGTGCACCACCGCGGTCATGCCCTCCAGGACGTCGTCCAGAGTGGGCGCGTCCTCCTTGGGCTTGAGCAGGCCACGGGTGTTGCGGGCGGCCTCCGCCAGGGTCCGCACCAGGGCCCGCTCGAAGCCCTTGCGGTGGGTGCCGCCGTGCGCGTTGCGGATGGTGTTGGTGAAGCACTCGACGGTGCGCTCGTAGCCGGTGCCCCAGCGGAGGGCCACCTCGACCTCGGCCCGGCGCTGCACGTTGGACTGCATCACCCCGTTGGCGTCGGCGGCGTTCTCCCGGTACGTCCCCTCGCCGGTGACCAGCAGCGTGCCGGAGACCGGCCGGTCGCCCGCGGGGGCGAGGTATTCCACCATGTCGGTGAGGCCGTTCGGGAAGTGGAACTTCTCCTCGACGGGCTGCTCGCCGGTCTCGTCCCGGAGCGTGTACGCCACGCCGGGGACGAGGAAGGCGGTGTTGCGCAGCTTGAGCCGGACCGCCTCGGTGTCCAGCCGCGCCCCGGTCTCGAAGTATCGCGGGTCGTGCCACCAGCGGATCGAGGTGCCGGTGCGCTGGCCGCGCTTCATCGCGCCGACGATCTGCAGGCCGGGGCCGGGGGTGAACGGCGCCTCCGGACCGTCCCCGTCGAAGACTCCCGGCACGCCGTGCCGGAAGGACATCGAGTGGACCTTGCCGCCGCGGCGGACGGTGACGTCGAACCGCCGGGACAGCGCGTTGACCGCCGAGGCGCCCACGCCGTGCAGGCCGCCGGAGGTCTTGTAACCCGAGCCGCCGAACTTGCCGCCCGCGTGCAGCCGGGTCAGCACCAGCTCGACGCCGGAGATGCCGGACTTGGCGTGCACGTCGGTGGGGATGCCCCGGCCGTCGTCGTCGACCTGCACCGAGCCGTCGGCGTGCAGGATCACCTCGACCTTGGTGGCGTGACCACCGACACCCTCGTCGGTGGAGTTGTCGAGGATCTCGTTGACGAGGTGACCCACGCCACGGCTGTCGGTGGAGCCGATGTACATGCCGGGGCGCTTGCGGACGGCATCGAGGCCCTCCAGGTGCGTCAGGTCGTCGGCCCCGTACAGGGTCTCAGGCTGTGCGGTCAACTGGTCGTACTCCCAGGTCTCGGCGGTGTGGTGCCGCACACCGTGTCGAACTCCCACGTCGATCGCCACGCGCGGCGCGCCGGAGCGAGCCTAGCCCGGCGCTCCGACAGAGCTGTGGCACCCGTGCGGTGCGTTGTCCGGTTACGCTCCGGCGGGATCCACGCAGCCGCCCTCCGGTGGGCGCTGGAGCGAGGAGGCGTCCCGTGCAGGACAACGACGTGACCAGCCGGATATCTTCCCCGGAGGCCGTCGGGGACGACCCGCGGGTACGGTTCGAGCGGCTCTACGCCGAGGCCGAACGGGGCGCGGCGGCGGTGCCCTGGGACCGGGACGCCCCGCACTCACTGCTCGCCGAGTGGACCGACCGGACCCGACCGGACGGAGTCGGCCGGCGTGCCCTGGTGGTCGGCTGCGGCTTCGGCCGGGACGCCGAGCACCTGGCCCGGCTGGGCTTCGCCACCGTGGCCTTCGACATCTCCCCCACCGCGGTACGGACCGCCCGCCGCCGGCACGCCGGCTCCCCGGTCCGGTACGAGACCGCCGACCTGCTCGATCCGCCGGCGGCCTGGCTCGACGCGTTCGACCTGGTGCTGGAGAGCATGAACGTGCAGGCCGGTGCGGCGATCAGCAACAACTGGTCGAACTTTGATGTGATTTCGTCCCCGGGCGATTTCAGCGGGGACGGCAAGCCCGATGTCATTGCGCGC
>NZ_JBSGJR010000136.1:0-12911 GCF_053605645.1 Micromonospora sp. NPDC003776 | reverse complement strand
GGCCAGCTCCACGTAGCCACGCGCGTCTGGACCGGCGTGCCCTCGGCGGGCCGGGGACACCTTGCCGCTGCCTTTGCTCTGCTTCAACGGACGCAACACTCAGGCGCCGCATGTGTTGCGTGGGGTGAAGCAGAGCAAAGGCGGACGCGGGGGTGGGGCGGGCTCGGGGAAGGGCGCCGCCCGCGCGGGCGAGCGAGCGGGGAGCGGGGGTCAGGTGCGCAGGTAGGACGCGCCGTTGAGGTCGACGATGGTGCCGGAGGCCCACTCGGCCTCGGGGCTGGCCAGCCAGTGGACGGCGGCGGCGATCTCCTCGGGGCGGGCCACCCGGTTGAACGGGCTCTGGGCGCGGATGGCGGCGCCCCGCTCGCCGCTGAGGTGGGTGGTGGTCATGTCGGTCTCGACGAAGCCCGGCGCGACCGTCGCCACCGCGATGCCGTAAGGCGCCAGGGCGAGCGCCAGGGACTGCCCGAGCGCGTTCAGCCCCGCCTTGCTCGCCCCGTACGCGGGCTGCTCCGGCTCGCCCCGGAAGGCGCCTCGCGACGACACGTTGACGATCCGCCCACCGCGCCCGCGCCCGCGCATGTGCTGGGCGGCGCACCAGGTGACGTTGGCGGCGCCGGTCAGGTTGGTCTCCAGCACCAGGCGCCACTGCTCACGCCACTGCTCGTAGCTGTTGCCGAAGACCGGGTGGGGCAGGTCCCGCGGCCCGTACACGCCCGCGTTGTTGACCAGGACGTCTAGGCCGCCGAGCCGGTCGGCGGCCTCGTCGACCATGGCGCGGACCGCCTCCGGGTCGGCCAGGTCGGCGCGGACCACCACGTGCCCCTCGCCGGGCAGCTCCGCCCGGAGCGCCTCGGCCAGCTCCGCCGAGTCCCGGTGGTGGATCGCCACCCGGTCCCCGCCCGCCGCGAACACCCGCGCCACCGCACGCCCGATGCCGCGCGAGGCCCCTGTCACCAGTACCGCCCGAGATGTCACGCGGCACATCATGCCGGACGGCGACCGCGGCACTTACCATGCCCCGATGGGAACCGACTGCCTGTTCTGCCGGATCGTCGCGGGTGAGATCCCGGCGACCATCGTGCGCGAGACCGCCACCACCCTCGCCTTCCGGGACATCGACCCCAAGGCACCCGTCCACGTGCTGGTGATCCCGAAGGAGCACTACGCGGACGTGGCCACCCTGGCCGAGGCCGACCCGGGCCTGGCCGGTGAGGTGCTGGCCACCGCCGGCGTGGTGGCCGAGGAGGAGGGGCTGACCGGCGACGGCTTCCGGCTGATGTTCAACACCGGACCGTACGGCGGCCAGGAGGTCTTCCACGCGCACGCGCACCTGCTCGGTGGTGCCCCGCTCGGTCCGATGCTGTGCCGCTGACGCCGTCCCTAGACTGACCCCATGATCACGGTGCATGACCGGCTCGGCCGGATGGTGCGGCAGGCACAGGCCCAGGGGCGGATCCCGGCGGTCTCGGCGGCCCTGCACCGGGCCGACCGGCCGCTCTGGACCTGCACGGCCGGCGGGACCGGCAACGACACGCCGCTCGGCCCGGAAACGGTGTTCCGGATCGGCTCGGTCACCAAGACGTTCACCTCGGTGCTGGTCATGCAGTGCCGGGACGAAGGGCTGCTCGACCTCGACGACCCGATCGGCCGGCACCTGGACCTGCCGGCGCACGGCGAGCTGACCGTACGCCGGCTGCTGTCGCACACCGCGGGCCTGCAGCGCGAGCCGCACGGCGACGTGTGGGACAGCCTGCGCGCGCCCGAGGTCCCGGAGCTCCTCGCCGACCTGGCCCGGGTGGAGCGGGTGCTGCCGACCGGGCGGCGCTTCCACTACTCCAACCTCGGCATGGCCCTCCTCGGCGAGCTGGTCGCCCGGCTGCGCGGTGGCACCTGGGCGGAGGTGCTGGCCGAGCGCGTGCTCGCCCCGCTCGGGCTGAACGCCACCGGCCCGGTCCCCGGGGAGCGGGCCGCGACCGGCTTCCTGGTCGACGCGTACTCCGACGAGGCGCATCCGGAGCCGCCGACCGACTTCGGCGCGGTGGCCCCGGCCGCGCAGCTCTGGAGCACGGCGACGGACATGGCCCGCTGGGCGGCCTTCCTGGCCGACCCGGCCGCGCTCGACCCGGCCGGCGCGGTGCTCGCCCCGGGCACCCTGGACGAGATGCGCTGGCCGCTCACCACCACCGACGAGACGCTCTGGGCGGCCGGCTTCGGGCTCGGGCTGATCCTGGTGCCCCAGCCCGGACGGGTGATGCACGTGGGGCACGACGGGGCCATGCCCGGTTTCCTCGCCGCCGTCTACGGCCGCCGGGGCGGGGACGGCACGGCCGGCGCGATGGGCTGCGCCGTGCTCGGCTCCTCGGGCACCGGTGCCGAGGTGTTCGAGTTGGCGCACCGGCTGCTCGCCGCGGCCGCCGAGCACGACCCCGCCGAGATCGAGCCGTGGCGCCCCGGCCCGCCCGCCCCGGCGGACCTGCGCGGCGTGCTGGGCCGCTGGTGGGGCGAGGGCTTCGAGTACGTCTTCTCCTGGCACGACGGGACGCTGCGGGCCCGGGGTGCGGACGATCCGGCCGGCAAGCCGCCGGCGGTCTTCGCGCCGCTGCCGGACCGGCCGGACGTGTTCCGCACGGTGTCCGGCCGAGAGGTGGGGGAGCTGCTCCGGCTGACCCGGGACGAGCACGGGACGGTGGTCGGCATGCACTGGGCCACCTACCGGTTCACCCGGCACCAGGAGACCTTCGACCGGTACGACTTCCGCACCGGCAGTTGATCTCTCACTGGCGGAAATGGGCGAGTTGCGGGCGGTGTTGGAACGATACGATGGATGTCACGACCGCCGCGCCAGCAGGGCCCGGCGCCGAGATCGAGAGCAGGTGGCGTAGGGCCCGACGGCCCGATCTATGACCGGCACCCCACCTCCCGGCCCGCCCCGGGTGCAGACCAGGATCACGGTCCCCGACCAGAAGATCATGGTGAACCTGCTCGGCGCGGGCGACGAGATCCTTCGCCTCGTCGAACGCTCGGTCAACAGTGACGTCCATGTGCGGGGCAACGAGATCACCATCACCGGTGCGCCCGCGGACAACGCCCTCGCCGAGCGTCTTTTCAGTGAGCTGCTCGAACTCATCGAGAAAGGCGAGACCCTGACCACTGACGCCGTACGGCGTACCGTCGGCATGCTCGAGCAGGGCAGCACCGAGCGGCCCGCCGAGGTCCTGACCCTCAACATCCTCTCCCGGCGCGGCCGCACCATCCGGCCCAAGACGCTCGGCCAGAAGCGCTACGTCGACGCGATCGACGCGCACACGATCGTCTTCGGCATCGGCCCCGCCGGCACCGGCAAGACCTACCTGGCCATGGCGAAGGCCGTCCAGGCGCTCCAGGCCAAGCAGGTCAACCGGATCATCCTGACCCGGCCGGCGGTCGAGGCGGGGGAGCGGCTGGGCTTCCTGCCCGGCACCCTGAACGAGAAGATCGACCCCTACCTGCGGCCGCTCTACGACGCGCTGCACGACATGCTCGACCCGGAGTCCATCCCGAAGCTGATGGCCGCCGGCACGATCGAGGTGGCGCCGCTGGCGTACATGCGAGGACGTACGCTCAACGACGCGTTCATCATCCTGGACGAGGCGCAGAACACCACGCCCGAGCAGATGAAGATGTTCCTCACCCGGCTCGGCTTCGGTTCCAAGATCGTGGTCACCGGTGACGTCACCCAGGTGGACCTTCCCGGCGGCACGACCAGCGGCCTGCGCGTGGTGCGGGAGATCCTGAGCAACGTCGAGGACGTGCACTTCGCCCAGCTGTCCAGCTCCGACGTGGTTCGCCACAAGCTGGTGGGCGAGATCGTCGACGCGTACGCCCGCTGGGACGCCGAGCGGGAGAACCAGCAGGCGCAGAGCGTGCACGCCGTGCCGGGGCGGACCGCCCAGGGCGGCCGGGCCGGCCGGCGCCGCTAACCATCAGAGGAAGACAGTTGTCCATCGAGATCGCCAACGAGTCCGGTGCCGAGGTCGACACCGACGCCGTGCTCGCCGTCGCCCGGCACGCGCTCGACGAGATGGGGGTCAACCCCCTCGCCGAGCTCTCCATCCTGCTGGTCGACATCGACTACATGACCGAGCTGAACCACCGCTGGATGGGTGGCGACGGCCCGACCGATGTGCTCGCCTTCCCCATGGACGAGGGCAGCGTCGACCACGGTCCGGGCGAGAGCGGCCCGGCCGGCGGTGAGCCGGCCCTGCTCGGCGACATCGTGCTCTGCCCCGAGGTGGCGGCCAAGCAGGCGGCCACCGCCGGCCATTCGCCCGCGGACGAGCTGCACCTGCTCACCGTGCACGGCGTGCTGCACCTGCTCGGCTACGACCATGCCGAGCCCGAGGAGGAGCGGGAGATGTTCGGTCTCCAGGCCCGGCTGCTGGCCAGCTGGCGGTCGACCCGGTCGAAGTGATGACCATCCTGGCGGCCGGCGGCGCCCCCGCCGGCCTGCCCGATTTCCAGCTCATCGTCTTCGCGGCGGGGCTGGTGGTGCTGGCCGGCCTGATCGCGATGACCGAGGCCGCGCTGGCCGCCGTCTCCCCGGCCCGGGCCGCCGAGCTCGCCCGGGACGGGGCGCGCGGCGCGCGTACCCTCCAGGCGGTCGCCGGTGACGTGGTGCGCCACCTCAACCTGCTGCTCCTGCTCCGGTTGCTGGCCGAGTTGACCGCCACCACGCTGGTCGCGCTGGTCGCGGTGGACAGCTTCGGCGCCGGCTGGCGAGCCGCCCTGGTCACCGCCGGGGCGATGACCGTGGTCAGCTTCGTCGTGGTCGGCGTCGCACCGCGCACCATCGGCCGACAGCACGCGTACGCGGTGGGCCGCGCGGTCGCCCCGCTGGTGCGTTGGCTGGGGCGGGCACTCAACCCGCTGGCCTCGCTGCTGATCCTGATCGGCAACGCGGTCACCCCGGGCAAGGGCTTCCGGGAGGGCCCGTTCGCCAGCCAGGTGGAGCTGCGTGAGCTGGTCGACCTGGCCGAGCAGCGCGGCGTGGTGGAGCACGGCGAACGGCAGATGATCCACTCGGTCTTCGCGCTCGGCGACACCATCGCCCGCGAGGTGATGGTGCCGCGTACCGAGATGGTGTGGATAGAGGAACGCAAGAACCTCGCCCAGGCGCTGGTGCTCTTCCTGCGCTCCGGGTTCTCCCGCATCGCGGTGATCGGCGAGAGCGTGGACGACGTGCTCGGGGTGCTCTACCTCAAGGACCTGATCCGGCATACCCAGGGCGGTGATCCCCGCACCGCGGAGCTGCCGGTGTCCGAGCTGATGCGGCCGGCGACCTTCGTGCCGGAGTCCAAGCCGGTCGACGACCTGCTCTCCGAGATGCAGGCGGCCCGCAACCACCTGGTCATCGTCGTCGACGAGTACGGCGGCACCGGCGGCCTGGTCACCATCGAGGACATCCTGGAGGAGATCGTCGGCGAGATCACCGACGAGTACGATGTCGAACGCCCGCCGGTCGAGCACCTCGGGGACGGGTCGGTCCGGGTGACCGCCCGACTGCCGGTGGAGAATCTGGGCGAGTTGTTCGACACCGAGCTGCCCACCGACGAGGTGGAGACGGTCGGCGGTCTGCTCGCCCAGTCGCTGGGCCGGGTGCCGATCCCCGGCGCCGAGGCCGAGGTGGCCGGGCTCCGGCTGATCGCCGAGGGCACCACCGGCCGACGCAACCGGATCGACACCGTGCTGGTGAGCCGGGCCGCGTCGAGCGACCCGTCCGACAGCGCGGGGCGCGGCGAGCACGCCGACCCCCGCGGCAACCCCAATCGTTCCGAGGAGAGGCAACCCGCCGATGCCTGAGTCTTCCGCCGTGCCGGCCGCCCGGCCCACCCCCGCCGACCCCGCCGAGCTGAGCGCCGAGGACGCCAAGCTGGTCGTCCTGGCGCGCGGTGCGCGGGGCCGGGTCGGTGCCGTGGAGGGCGCGGCGGTCCGCGACCAGGACGGCCGGACGTACGCGGCAGCCAGCGTGGCGCTGCCCTCGCTGACCCTGACCGCGCTGCAGCTCGCGGTCGCCTCGGCGGTGGCCGCCGGGGCGAGCCGGCTGGAGGCGGCGGTGGTGGTGACCGAGGCCTCGACCCTGGACGGCGCGGGTCACGCGGCCGTCCGGGACCTCGCCGCCGACGCGCCGATCCACGTGGCCGCGCCGGACGGCACCGTCCTCGGCACGGTGGTCGAGTGAGCCAGCCCAGCGGCGGCGTGCCGGAGCCGGAGGGATCGCGTCCGTACCGCGCCGGCTTCGCCTGCTTCGTCGGCCGGCCGAACGCCGGCAAGTCGACGCTGACCAACGCCATCGTCGGCACCAAGATCGCGATCACCTCGAACAAGCCGCAGACCACCCGGCACATCATCCGGGCGGTGCTGCACCGGCCGGACTCGCAGCTAGTCCTGGTCGACACCCCGGGGCTGCACCGGCCCCGGACGCTGCTCGGCGAGCGCCTCAACGACCTGGTCCGGGAGACCTGGAGCGAGGTCGACGTGATCGGCCTCTGCATTCCGGCCAACGAGCCCATCGGCCGGGGGGACCGGTTCATCACCGGCGAGCTGGCCAGCCTCAAGGCGACCGTGCTGGCCGTGGTCACCAAGACCGACCTGGTGGACCGTGGGCGGCTGGCCGAGCAGTTGCTCGCGGTGAGCGAGCTGGCCGACTTCGCCGACGTGGTGCCGGTGAGCGCCGTCTCCGGGCATCAGGTGGACACCCTGGTCGACGTGATGACCGGGTACCTCCCCGAGTCCCCGCAGCTCTATCCGGACGACATGCTCACCGACGACCCGGAGCAGGTGCTGGTCGCCGAGCTGATCCGGGAGGCGGCCCTGGAGGGGGTGCGGGACGAGCTGCCGCACTCCATCGCGGTGGTGGTGGAGGAGATGATCCCGGAGGGCAAGCTCACCAGGATCTTCGCCGACGTGTACGTCGAGCGGCCCAGCCAGAAGGCGATCATGATCGGTCACCGGGGCAGCCGGCTCAAGGAGGTCGGCACCACCGCGCGCCGGCAGATCGAGGAGCTGCTCGGCACCCGGATCTATCTCGACCTGCACGTCCGGGTCGCCAAGGAGTGGCAGCGCGACCCCAAGCAGCTGCGCAAGCTCGGCTTCTGAGCGGTACGTCCGATCGCCGGCCCGGCACGTCCGGGCCGGCGATCGCCGTTTCCCGGGCCTCTGTCCCGGTGGTCCGGATCGGCCGCTCTTATGGGAAGTTTCACTTTTGACCGGGGGTCCTCGGCCGTTTCTCCGGCGCGGGCCGGAGGGTAGGGAAACCTTGCCCCGCCCCCGGACCCAGATGCAGGCTGATGCGAAACCGATACCTGGACCTGCTCCGCTCCCTGGCCATCATCCGAGTCGTCGTCTACCACGTCACCGGTTACGCCGCGCTCACGCTGGCGTTCCCGGCGATGTCGGTGATGTTCGCGCTCGCCGGCACGTTGATGGCCGCGTCGCTGGACCGGACCGGGGTGCCGGCGGTGGGCCGTCGGCTCCGTCGCCTGCTGCCGTCGGTCTGGGTGCTCGCCGCGGTCTTCGTACCGGCCATGCTGCTGACCGGCCTGCCGCTCACCCCGAAGGTGCTGCTCTGGCTCTTCCCGGTCAGCGATCCGCCGGCCAACTACTGGGGCGGGCTGGCGCTGAGCCCGATCTGGTACCTGCGGGACTACCTCTGGTTCGTGCTGGCCTCGCCGCTGGTCCTGGGGCTGTTCCGCCGCGCGCCACTGCCCACCCTGCTCGCCCCGTACGCGCTGCTCGCCACGATCGAATTCGGCATCTTCCCGGACGCCCCGACCGTGCTGCGCGAGTTCGGCCTGTACTTCGGCGCCTGGCTGCTCGGCTTCGCCCACCACGACGGGATGCTCCGCCGGCTGCGCAACCGGGTCCTCGTCCCCACCGCGCTGGCCCTCGGCACCGCCGGCCTGGCCTGGATCCTCACCCACCCCGGCCCGCGCGGCCACGACCTGAACGACATCCACCTCGGCAACGCGCTCTGGTCGGCGGCGTTCATCCTGATCGCGATCGGGCGGGCCCCGGCGGAGGCGCCCTGGGTGGACCGCTACCCGCTGGTGAGCCGGGTGGTCACCGGACTGAACCGGCGCGCGCTGACGGTGTACCTGTGGCACATGCCGTTCGTGGTGGCGCTCACCCCGCTGGTCGGCCTGGTCGGCTGGACGCCGCGCGACCCGGTCGGCCTGTGGATCCGGGTGGGGCTGGTGTTCGCGCTGGTCGGGGTGGTCGCGCTGCTGGTCGGCTGGGTGGAGGACGTGGCGGCGCGGCGTACCCCGGAACTGCTCCCCGGCGGACCTCGGCGGACCGTGGCCGACCGGGCGGCGGCCGCCCCGGCCAGCCCCGCGCCGGCCGGCGCCGAGGCCGAGCTGGTCCCGGCCGCCGCCGCCCCGCGGATCCCGGCACCCCGCCGGGGGGAGGCCGAGCGCGCCGGCCGAGGGGCCTGATTCCCGGCAGGACGCGCGGGGTCAGCGGCGGTTGAGGGCGACGTTGCCGCTGGTGGCGGAGACGTCGAGCAGGAGGGACGCGGCGGGGTCGTCCGGGACGGCCAGCTCGGTCTCGCCGGAGTCCGCGTGGGCCTGCACCCGGTACCGGCCGTCGGGCACCGTCAGCTCGACGTCACCGCTGGTGGCGTGCAACCGGACCGGAGCCGGCCGGTCCAGCTCGACGGTCACGTTGCCCGAGGTGGCCTCCGCATCCACCCCGGCGGCGAGCCGGCGGCCGTCGATGTTGCCGGAGGAGGCGCGCAGCCGGACCGCGCCGGCGGCGTCGACCACCTCGATGTTGCCCGAGGTGGTCTCGGCGCGGACGTCGGCGCGCGCCCCGGTCACGCTGAGGTCCCCGGAACGCAGCGTGAAGTCCACGGTGCCGACCCCGGTCAGCGTGACGTTCCCGGAGCTGGTCTCGCCGCGTACCGCCACCCCCTCCGGGGCGGTCACCTCGTAGGAGACCGTGCACCGGGGGCCGCAATCGGTCTTCAGCACCAGCTCGTCGCCGTTCACCTCGTACCGGGTGTCGGGCTGGCCGCCCTGGTAGCGGACCACCCGCTTGATCCGTACCTGCCCGGCCGGCCCGGTGGCGTCGACCGTCACGTCACCGGCGCCGCCGGCCGGTACGGTGATCCGAGTGATCTTCACGGACTCGGTGTCGTCGTAGTCGAGCCGGCGGAAGGACAGGGTGTCACACCCGGCGAGGACGATCAGGGTGGTGGCCGCCGCGGCGGCGACGGCGGTCCGGTGCAGAGCCATGCCGAGACGCTACGGCCGGACTCCGAGACCGCACATCCGGGTTCGACCGCCGATCCACCCCGAACCGACCCTGAGATCGCACCCCGAGGGAGAATGACCGGATGGCCGGGTACCGCCGACAGCTCTACCGCGACGACGCGGTGGTGCTGCGCGTGCAGAAGCTCGGCGAGTCCGATCGGATCATCACCCTGCTCACCCGGCGGCACGGCCGGTTGCGCGCGGTGGCCCGGGGCGTCCGCCGCACCACCAGCCGGTTCGGCGCCCGGCTGGAGCCGTTCGGGCACGTCGACCTCCAGCTCGCCGGCGACCCCAAGGGCAACCAGGGCAGCTCGCTGCACACCATCAGCCAGGTCGAGGGGATCGACCTCTACGGTAAGCGGTTCCTCGGCGACTACCCCCGATACACCGCCGCCAGCGCGATCGCCGAGACCGCGGAGCGGCTCACCCCGATCGAGCGCGAGCCGTCCATGCGGCTGTTCCAGCTCACCCTCGGCGCGTTGCGCTCGCTGGCCCGCGGCGACCACGCCACCACCCTGGTGCTCGACGCGTACCTGCTGCGCGGGATGGCCTTCGGCGGCTGGGCGCCGGCACTGACCGCCTGCGCCGTCTGCGGCGAGCCGGGGCGGCACCGGGCGTTCTCCGTACCGGCCGGGGGCGCCGTCTGCCCGGACTGCCGCCCGCCCGGCGCCGCCCACCCCGCCCCGGCCACCATCGACCTGATGTCCGCGCTGACCACCGGCGACTGGGCGTACGCCGACGCCACCGAGACCGGCGTACGCCGGGAGTGCAGCGGCCTGGTCGCGGCGCACCTCCAGTGGCACCTGGAGCGCGCGCTACGCTCGCTGCCGCTGGTCGACCGGGGTGGCCCGGGGTCCGGCGCGGTCCCGCCGTCCGGCGGCGCGGGGCCGGGTGCGGTCCCGCCGACGCCGGGCCCGCCGCCGCTGGTGTGAACAGGGAGAAGAGTGCCGTGATCCGATCGACGAGGGCAGACCGGCGTGCGCCGGTGCCACCGACTCCGCACCCGTCGGGTGCCCGGCCGCCGGCCCTGCCGGCCGAGGCGCTGCCGAAGCACATCGCGGTGGTGATGGACGGCAACGGCCGCTGGGCCAAGGAGCGCGGCCTGCCCCGCACCAAGGGTCACGAGCAGGGCGAGTACAGCCTCTTCGACACCATCGAGGGCGCGATCGAGCTGGGCATCCCCTACCTGTCGGCGTACGCCTTCTCCACCGAGAACTGGCGCCGCTCGCCGGACGAGGTGCGCTTCCTGATGGGCTTCAACCGGGACGTCATCCGCCGCCGCCGGGACCAGCTCGTCGACCTCGGCGTCCGGGTGGTCTGGTCCGGCCGGGCCGGCCGGCTGTGGAAGAGCGTCATCTCCGAGTTGCAGACCGCCGAGGAGATGTCCCGGGGCAATTCGACGCTGACCCTGCAGTTCTGCGTCAACTACGGCGGCCAGGCGGAGATCGCCGACGCCGCCGCCGCGATCGCCCGCGACGTGGCGGCCGGTCGGCTCGACCCGGGCAAGGTGACCGAGAAGACGATCCAGAAGTACCTCTACCACCCGGAGATCCCCGAGGTGGATCTCTTCCTGCGCCCCTCCGGCGAGCAGCGCACCTCCAACTTCCTGCTCTGGCAGAGCGCGTACGCCGAACTGGTCTTCCTCGACACCCTCTGGCCGGACTTCGACCGCCGCCACCTCTGGTACGCCTGCGAGCTCTACGCCCAGCGGGACCGCCGCTTCGGCGGCGCGCTGCCCAACCCCGTGGCTCCCCGAACCTGAGGGAGGGCGTGATCCCGCGGGTGCTCTTCGCCCAAAAACAGCGTCTCGGCACGTTTTCTCGGCCGGCCGGCAATAGTGCCGCCGTTTGCTTTCCGCGCGGCACTTGACCGTCCAGCCAGACTCGTCCCGTCAACCAACCGTGTTTCTCCAACACCACGCAACACGCCATTCGTTGTCCCGGTCCGGTGCGCCCGGAAAGGCTACATTCACTTCAGGGCGCAGCCATTCCCGCTGACCGCAGGTGCGTGATGACCAGCGACGGCTGCCGCACGTGGGGACGGCAGTCGCGAATGCCTGTCGAAGGCGGTCACTGCCCGGACGAATGGTTGCTGATTGCTGATGATGCTGCGCAGCACTGCCACGAGAAAATCCGGTCACCTGGAATCATTGCGGCCCGCACCGTACGGGCTGGCCTTCTGCCGCGTGCTCGGGGCGGCCGGTTCGCTGGTGATCGTGGTGGGCGGGCTGCTGGCGGGCGTACGACCGCTCGGCCAGGTGGCGATCGACCTGCCGATCGTCCTCGCGCTCCGGGCGTCGACGGCGCTCTCCGTGTCCGTGGTCTACGTCGGGCTCAGCCTGCTCCTGCTCGCGTGGTGGCGGGTGGGCACGCTGGTGCGGGCTGCCGGCGGCATGTCCCTGCGCAGCCTGGCGACGACAGCCGCCTGGTGGGGGCTTCCGTTCGCCCTCACCACCCCGGTCTTCAGCGGCGACGTCCACAGCTACCTCGCCCAGGGGGCGATGACCAGCGCGGGCCTGGACGCGTACCGGATGGGACCGGCCGCGCTGGGCGGGCCGCTCACCGTCAACGTGCCCGACATCTGGCAGCACACCCCGGCGCCGTACGGTCCGGTCTTCCTCAACCTGGCCGCCTGGGTGACCGACGTGACCGGCAACGGCGTCTGGGCGGGCATCCTCGGGATGCGTCTCCTGGCGCTGCTGGGGGTGGGTCTGCTGGTCTGGTCCGTGCCCCGGCTGGCCCGGGCCTGCGGGGTGCGGCCGGCCGCCGCGATGTGGCTGGGTGTGCTCAACCCGCTCGTGCTGCTCCACCTGGTCGGCGACGCCCACAACGAGGCGGTGATGCTGGGCCTGATGTGCGTGGGGCTGGTCCTGGTGCTGCGGCGCCGGCCCGCGTTCGGGGTCGTGCTGATCACGCTCGCCGTGCTCGTCAAGGCGCCGGCGGCGCTGGCCATCGCCTTCGTGGTGCCCATCTGGGCGCGGCAGCTGGGCGGCCGTCGACCGTGGCTGCGGGCCGCGCTGTGGGCGGTGTCCGTCTCCGGCGTCACCGCCCTGGCGGTCACGGCGCTGGCGGGGACCGGCTTCGGCTGGGTACGGGCCCTGGGTACGCCCACGCACGCCCGTACCTGGATGTCGATCAGCACCGACCTGGGCTGGGCGGTCGGCACCGTCCTGCACCACGTGCGGGGCCTGGACGTCGAGGAGACCCGGCACCTGGTGTGGCTGGTCGGTCTCGTCGTCGCCGCCGGTGCCTGTCTGGTCCTCTGGCGGCGCAGCGAGCGGATCGGGCCGGTCGCGATGCTCGGGGTGTGCCTCGGGGTGGTCGTGCTCGCCGGCCCGGTCGTGCATCCGTGGTATCTGCTGTGGGCGCTCGTGCCCCTCGCGGCGGCCGCCCGCCGCACCGCGATCCGCCGGGTGGTCGCGGTCGGCTCGGTGGCCCTGGTGCTGCTGGTCCTGCCGGGTGGCGTCCAACCCAGCCTGCCCGCGGTCACCGGGGCGCTGATCGGAACGGCGGCGGTGGTCGTGCCGCGACGGAGAGCAACTTCTTCATGGCTGTCCTCAGGGAGGTCTCCCCCGGCCCAGGTGGGGGATGCGGTGGTGGTGACGAAGGCGGCTGAGCC
>NZ_JBSGJR010000135.1:0-12923 GCF_053605645.1 Micromonospora sp. NPDC003776 | reverse complement strand
GGCCCAGTTCCACCACCCGCACGTGCGGGAACGCCCGGGCCACCGCCGCCGGGGTGCCGTCGTCGGAGCCGTTGTCCACCACGATCACCGGGGCGGTGTGCCGGGGCAGCAGGTCCAGCAGCTGCGCCCGCCGGTTGCGGGTGGCCACCACGATCGTCACGTCCGTCGTCATGGCCGCCCTGGTACCCCGCCCCCTGGCCGGCCACGCGTGCGGACTCGCAGGTGCGAACCGGGCCCGGCGCGGGAACACCCCGGCATGGCCGAGGTGACCCTCCTCCTCGCCGGGGACGTGATGACCGGCCGGGGCGTGGACCAGATCCTGCCGCATCCGGGGCCGCCGGGGCTGCGCGAGCAGGCCGTCACCGACGCGCGTGGCTACGTGGAGCTGGCCGAGGCGGTGTCCGGCCCGGTGCCGCGTCCGGCCCCGCCCGAGTGGCCGTGGGGCGACGCGCTGCGGCTGCTCGACGCCGAGCGCCCGGACGTGCGGATCGTGAACCTGGAGACCGCGGTGACCGCCCGGGGCGAGTACGCCCCCGGCAAGGGCATCCACTACCGGATGCATCCGGGCAACCTGCCCTGCCTGACCGCCGCCCGGCTGGACGTCTGCGCATTGGCCAACAACCACGTGCTGGACTTCGGCCCGACCGGACTGGCCGACACCCTGGACGCCCTGCAGACCGGGGGCATCCGGACCGCCGGTGCCGGCCGCAACGCCGAGGAGGCGTGGGAGCCGGCCACGGTAAGACTCGACGGCGGGCGGCGACTGCTGGTCTGGTCGGTGGCCGCCCCCTCCAGCGGGGTGTTTCCGCACTGGGCGGCGGCCGAGGGGCGGCCCGGGGTGGCGTACCTGCCGGAGGTCTCGGTGGCGTCGGCCGAGGCGTTGGCCGACCGGATCGCCCGGCACGCCGGGCCGGCCGACCTGGTGGTGGTCTCGGTGCACTGGGGCACCAACTGGGGGTACCAGGTGCCGGACGAGCATGTCGCGTTCGCGCACGCCCTCGTCGACGCCGGGGTGCACGTGCTGCACGGGCACTCCTCCCACCATCCCCGGCCGATCGAGCGGTACCGGGGGCGGCTGATCCTGTACGGCTGCGGTGACCTGATCGACGACTACGAGGGGATCGGCGGGCAGGAGGAGTACCGACCGGAGCTGCGCCTGCTGCTCCTGCCCACCCTCGACGCGGCGACCGGCGAACTGCGCCGGCTGCGCCTCGTCCCGGTCCGCATGCACACCATGCGCCTGCGGCCCGCCGCGCCGCCGGAGGTCGCCTGGCTCGCCCAGCTCCTGGACACCGTGAGCACCCCCCACCACACCCGCCTCACCGGCCACGACGGCGTCATCACGCTCGTCCCGTGACCCGCGGCGTGGGGTGGGTCACCTGCGGGCGGGGCGGGGTGCGGACGGGGGAAGGATAGGCGCAGCATAGATACATGACGCATCCCACGAGCGCCGGCACCGCCGTGCGCGCCGCCGGGCCGTCCGCGGCCGAGCGGGCCTACCAGCACCTGAAGCGGGCCATCCTCGAGCAGGTCTACCCGGGTGGGCTGCTGGTCAGCGAGGGCGAGATCGCCGAGGCGACCGGAGTCTCCCGCACCCCGGTCCGCGAGGCGCTGCTGCGCTTGGAGACCGAGGGGCTGGTCAAGCTCTACCCGAAGCGGGGCGCGCTGATCCGCCCGGTCTCGGCCCGGGAGATCGCCGACGTCATCGAGGCCCGCCGCCTGGTGGAGCTGCACGCCGCCGAACGGGTCTGGCCGCGCCGCGCCGAACTCCGTCCCGACCTGGCCCGCTGGCTCGACGAGATGCGCCGCGCGCACGCCGCCGGGGACGTCACCGCCCTGATGGCCGCCGACCGGGCCTTCCACGCCACCGTGGTCGAGGCGGCCGGCAACGAGATCCTCGCCGAGCTGTACCACCGGCTGCGCGACCGGCAGATCCGGATGGGCGAGGCCGGCTTCCGGCTCTCGCCCGGCTGGGCCGAGGTCGTCCTCGCCGAGCACGCCGCCCAGCTCGCCGCCCTCGACGGCGACGACCGCCAGCTCTTCCTCGACGCGGTCGCCGCGCACATCGACAACGCCGCGACCGTGCTGCGGACGCTGCGGTGAGCCCCGCCGCCAAGCGCCCGGCCGTCCTCGTCTACGCCGTCGCGGTCACCGCCTACGTGGCCGCCGTCTTTCACCGCAGCTCGCTGGGCGTCACCGGGGTCGACGCCGCCGACCGGTTCCACATCAACGCCGCAGCCCTGGCCACCTTCTCCGTCGCCCAACTCGCCGTCTACGCGGCCATGCAGGTGCCGGTCGGAGTGCTGCTCGACCGGTTCGGCTCCCGCCGGCTGCTGCTGGCCGGCGGCGTGCTGATGGTCGCCGGCCAGCTCTGCTTCGCCGTCGTCACCGACGTGCGCCTCGCCGTCGCGGCCCGGGTGCTGGTCGGTCTGGGCGACGCGATGACCTTCATCAGCGTGCTGCGGATCGTGGCGTTCTGGTTCCCCGGCCGGCGAAATCCGCTGCTCATGCAGCTCACCGGCACCATCGGGCAGCTCGGCGCGGTCCTCGGCGCCGTACCCCTGGTGGCGCTGCTGCACCACGCCGGCTGGACGCCCGCGTTCCTCACCGCCGCGGCGCTCGGCGTCACCGTGCTGCTGCTCGTCCTCGCCGCGGTCCGGGACACCCCGCACGCCGAGCACGCCACCGCCGTCGCCGCCGACCTGGCCACCGTACGCCGGCAGCTCGCCGACGCCTGGGCCCAGCCGGGCACCCGGCTCGGCCTCTGGACCCACTTCGTCACCCAGTTCTCCGGCTCGGTGTTCGCCCTGCTCTGGGGCTACCCGTTCCTCGTGCAGGGGCAGGGCTTCTCGCCCACCGCGGCGGCCTCGCTGCTCACCCTGATGACCCTGGTGACGCTGATCTGCGGTCCGGTGATCGCCCACCTGTGCGCCCGGCACCCGTTCCACCGCTCGGTGGTGGTCTTCGCCATCACCGCCGGCACCGCGGCGGTCTGGGCGGTGGTGCTGGCCTGGCCGGGACGCGCGCCGCACTGGCTGCTGGTGGCGCTGGTCGTGGTGCTGGCGGTCAACGGCCCCGGCTCGATGATCGGCTTCGACTACGCGCGGACGTTCAACCCGGCCCACCGGATCGGCAGCGCCAGCGGCATCGTCAACGTCGGCGGGTTCGTCGCGTCGATCCTGCTGATCCTGGCCGTCGGTGTGGTGCTCGACCTGGCCACCCCGGCCGGGCGGGGCACGCCGCCGCTGGCCGCGTTCCGCTGGGCCTTCGCCGTGCAGTACCTGCTCTGGGCCCTCGGCGCGGTGCAGGTGCTGCGCTACCGCAACGCCGCCCGCCGCCGGTACGCCGCCGAGCGCGCGACGGTCCCGGTGCCCGCGGCGGCCTGACGCCCCGGCCGCCGTCGATCAGGGGCGGAGGCGCTTGTGGGTCAACGAGTCCAGCATCAGGGTCAGGCCGGCGCCGACCAGCCAGACGTCCTTGGCCAGCCCGATGCCGGCCTGGCTGGGCCGGAGACTGGTGCCCTCGCGCATGCCGGGCGTCTTCAGGTAGAGCTGCACCAGCCCGGCGCCGAACGCGGTCAGCGCCGCGCCGGCCAGCAGCGACGGCACGAACGGGGCGAGCAACGCGGCCCCCAGCGCCATCTCGCCCCGGGACAGCAGCATGGCGAACCGGTTGGGCTCGAACTGCTTCAGCTGCGGGATCGCCCCGACCGCCATGCCGTGCATCCCGGCCGCCGCGTCACCCTCCAGGGTCCGCTTGCCAAGCCCGGAGTTCAGGATGTACGCGCCGATGGCCACCCGCAGCGGCGCATGGGTCAGTTTCATGATCACTCCCGTCGGTGCCAGAGAACCGGGCCCCCGCGTACCCGATGACGCGCGGGATAACCGCGATGCGACGGTGGGCCGACGGTGGTGATCGGCGGTAGGTTCGCCGGAGGGACCGCCACAGACGGGAGATGCCGTGAGCCAGGAAGTCCGGGGAGTCGTGTCGCGGCGCAAGGGCGCGCCGGTGGAGGTCACCACGATCGTGGTGCCCGACCCGGGGCCCGGCGAGGCGGTGGTCCGCGTCCAGTCCTGCGGGGTGTGCCACACCGACCTGCACTACCGGGAGGGCGGGATCAACGACGACTACCCGTTCCTGCTCGGCCACGAGGCTGCGGGCGTCGTCGAGCAGGTGGGGGAGGGGGTCACCGACGTCGCGCCCGGCGACTTCGTGGTGCTCAACTGGCGGGCGGTCTGCGGCCAGTGCCGGGCCTGCCGCCGGGGCCGCCCCTGGTACTGCTTCAACACCCACAACGCCGCCCGGAAGATTACCCTCACCGACGGCACCGAACTCACCCCGGCGCTCGGCATCGGCGCGTTCGCCGAGAAGACCCTGGTCCACGCCGGCCAGTGCACCAAGGTCGACCCCTCGGCCCGGCCGGCGGCAGTGGGCCTGCTCGGCTGCGGCGTCATGGCCGGGCTCGGCGCGGCCATGAACACCGGCCAGGTGGGCCGGGGCGACTCGGTCGCGGTGATCGGGTGCGGCGGCGTCGGCGACGCCGCCGTGGCCGGCGCGGCGCTGGCCGGGGCGACGACGATCATCGCGGTGGACACCGACTCCCGCAAGCTCGACTGGGCCCGGAAATTCGGCGCCACGCACACCGTCAACGCCTCTGAGGACGACCCGGTCGAGGCGATCCGCGCCGCGACCGGCGGATTCGGCGCCGACGTGGTCATCGACGCGGTCGGCCGCCCGGAGACCTGGAAGCAGGCGTTCTACGCCCGGGACCTGGCCGGCACCGTGGTGCTGGTGGGCGTACCCACCCCGGAGATGAGGATCGAGCTGCCGCTGCTGGACGTGTTCGGCCGCGGTGGGGCGCTCAAGTCCAGCTGGTACGGCGACTGCCTGCCCAGCCGTGACTTCCCGATGCTCACCGAGCTCTACCGGCAGGGCCGGCTGGACCTGGACGCCTTCGTCACCGAGGAGATCGCCCTCGACCAGGTCGAGGAGGCGTTCACCCGGATGCACCACGGCGACGTGCTGCGCTCGGTGGTGGTCTTCCCGTGACCGCCCGCGTCGACCACACCGTCACCTCCGGCACGTTCTCCCTCGACGGGCAGACCTTCGACGTGGACAACAACGTCTGGGTGATCGGCGACGACACCGAGTGCGTCGTCGTCGACGCGCCGCACGACATGGCCGCCATCCGCAAGCTGATCGGCGACCGGCGGGTGGTCGCCGTGCTGGCCACCCACGCCCACGACGACCACGTCCGGGTCGCCCCCGAGCTCGCCCGGGCCACGGGCGCGCCGGTCCTGCTGCACCCGGCCGACCGGGTGCTCTGGGACCTGGTCCACCCGGACACCCCGCCCGACGGCGAGCTGACCGACGGCCAGCGCGTCGAGGTGGGCGGCACGACCCTGCGGGTGCTGCACACCCCGGGGCACAGTCCCGGCGCGTGCAGCCTGTACGCCCCGGACCTCGGCGCGGTCTTCACCGGCGACACGCTCTTCGCCGGCGGGCCCGGCGCGACCGGCCGCTCGTACAGCGACTTCGGCACGATCATCGCGTCGATCCGGGACCGGCTGCTCACCCTGCCGCCGCAGACCGTCGTCCACACCGGACACGGTGACGACACCACCATCGGCGCGGAGGCGCCCCACCTCGACGAGTGGATCGCCCGCGGGCACTGAGCCGCCCCACACCGGGGCGCGGCGGCCTCAACGCTCGCCGTCGAGCACCGGCTTGACGTCGAGTACGGGAGTGCCGTCGACCGCCTCCAGGTCGGCCACCCGCACCCGGAGGCCGTCCACCCGCAGGACCCGGACCCGGTGCAGGCCCACCGGGTTCGGCCGGTGCGGGGAGCGGGTGGCGAACACGCCCGTCTCCGGCCGGGACGTGTCCCCGCGCGGGTGCACCACGAGCACGTCCCGGTCGGCCCGGTCCAGCCAGGTCAGCACCAGCACGTCCGCGCCCGCGCGCAGCCCCCGCAGCGCCGGGGCGTACGCCTCGGCGAAGACCAGCCACGCCTCGGGTGCCCCCTCGTCGCCCTGCTTCGGCGCCGCCGCGGGATCGGTCAACGGGGACTCCACCCGCCCGACCGGCCGCAGCACCGGTTCCATCCTGTTCACAGCGCCTCCCGCAGCATGTGCAGCCGGACCGTGGTGCCGGCCGCGGTGGTGTGTACGCGTACCAGGTCGCACAGGGCGTGCACGATGACCAGCCCGCGACCGCCGATGCCGTCGTGCGCCGGGGCCAGCCGCCCGGCGAGCGGGTCGGCGAGCGAGCCGTCGTCGTGGATCTCACAGACCAGGTGCTCCGAGGTCCACCACATCCGCAGCGTGCCGGCGCCACCCGCGTGCGCGACGCTGTTGGTGGCCAGTTCGGTCACCGCGATCTGCAGGTCGGCCACCCGGTCGGCGTCCAGGCCGGCGGCACCGGCGTGGTCGGCCACGAACCGCCGCAGCAGCGGCAGGTTGCCCAGGTCGTACCGGAGGGCGGCGACCGGCTCGGCGGGGTCGGGCAGTGGCCTGTTGTGCCGCTCCACCACCTCCGCGGGCGCGTAGCCGGCGCTGGGCCGGCTGCCGGCCGGCCCGCGCAGCGACGGGTGGGTGCAGCGCGCCTCCGCGAGCACGCCAGGATCCAGCCGGCCCGCGTCGTACGGGCACAGCACGCTCACCTCGCGCCCCGAGAACGCCCAGTTGATCGCCGCCTCGTGCTGCGCGCAGGCCGGGTACTCCTGGGCGGCGCGCCCGGGCCACACGGGCTCGCCGACGATGCGGACCCGGCGGCCGGCGTGCCGGTCGGCGAAGGACTGGAGCACCCAGGGCAGCATCCGCCCGGGATTGCGGCCCGCCTCGGTCATGTCGGTCCACCGGATCACGTCGCCGACCGGGCCGAGCGCGGCCCGGATCAGTGCCAGCTGCGGACCGGGCGTGGCGACCAGCACCGGCTCCCCATTGCCGAGTCCTTCCTGGAGGAACGGCAGGAGGACGGCGAGCAGGCTGGCGGCGTCGGTGTAGAGGAGGAGTTCGTGGCGGAGGCCGGTGGCGCCCGGGCCCACTGTCTCGGTCACGCCGGGAACCCGGCGGTCGGCTCGATGTCGAGCAGCCCCAGCAGCCGGCGCAGCGCGGGCCGGCAGCCCACCAGCCGGAGGCCGGTGGCGCTGCTGCGCTCGGCCCGGATCAGCGCGGTGGCCGCGCCCACGTCGGCGAAGGTCAGCTCGGACAGGTCCAGCACCGCGGTACGGCCATGGGCCGTCACGTCGTCCAGCACCGCGGTGAACGCCTCCCGGTTGCTCCGGTCCACCTGCCCCACCAGCCGCAGGCCCGGTGGATCGGTCGTCCGGTACGCCCGCAGCAGCGGCACCCACGCCCGCCCGGTCTGCCTCCCCGCCGAGCCGGGGTGCGCGGCGGACAGGGCGCGCAGCCGCTCGGCCGGGAACAGCCGCTGGTCGTAAAGGCACAGTCCGGCGCCCCGCCGGTCCAGGAACAGCCGGTTGAGTGCTGTCTCATAGCGCTGCAGGTCGTCCAGGGTGATGCCGCTGCGCAGCACGCAGGTCATGTCGCCGGCCAGCCGTACCCCGGGATAGCCCTCCTGCTTGGCACGGGTGACCTCGTCGACCACGGTGGCCACCATGGCCTCCGGGAGGAGCCGGCGGCCCGCCGGGTAGACCTCCGCCGCCGGGACGATGCGCAACTGGCCGGATGCCACGGCAGCCTCGGTGGGCACCCCGAGGGCGTCGACGCGCGCGCGGACCGCCTGCGGGGTGGACGTCTCGGTGAAGCAGATGACCTTGTGGCCGAGGCGTAGTCCGGCGGCGGCGAAGCGGCTGACGGCGTCGAGAGCATGGCTCTCGTCGTCGTGGGTCCAGCACACGTGGTCGCCCAGACGGATCTGGTCGGCGACGGTCGTAGCAGTCACGGGGCTCGCCTTCCGATCGGCGCGTCCCTCACTCTAACGCCGGTCGCGGTGGCGCCCTGACCGGTGGTTCCGCGCCACCGTCCTTGCCGGCATCGCCCGGACGGGCTAACCTGCGAGTGGACCCGGATGCCGGCGCACGGCGCCGCCCGGGAATTCCACCTCACCGCACCGATGTCCCGGCACACCGCCGGGCCGGTCGCGGAGCCATCCCACGAACGGTCGGCCGGATCCGGTCGTCCTTCGCTCCCACTCCGTGCCGCATCGCCGTTCCCGCCGCCGTGCCGGGCGGCCCGCGCGTCACTCCCGCCCGCCCGCTGTGGGCGGCATCCACCGTACGAAAGGCACCCGATGAATCCTGAGGCCAACCCGCCGGTCCCAGTGACCGGCATCGTGGACATCCGCGACGACCACGCGCTGGTGCGGGTCGACGGCTACCTGCCCTCGGCCGCCGACGTCCACGTCGCCCCTGCCCAACTCCGCCGCTACGGCCTGCGCCGCGGCGACCTGGTGACCGGCGCGGCCGCCGTCGGCCCGCGCCGCGGCCGACACGCACCCCTGGCCCGGCTGGACACCGTCAACGGGATGGAACCGGACGAGGCGCGACGCCGGCGGCAGTTCTACGAGCTCACGCCGCTGTACCCGCGGGAGCGGCTGCGGTTGGAGACCGAGCCGCACATCCTGACCACGCGGGTCATCGACCTGGTGATGCCGATCGGCAAGGGCCAGCGGGCGCTGATCGTCTCGCCGCCGAAGGCCGGTAAGACGATGGTGCTGCAGGCGATCGCGAACGCGATCACCCGCAACAACCCGGAGTGCCACCTGATGGTGGTGCTGGTCGACGAGCGGCCGGAAGAGGTCACCGACTTCTCCCGCTCGGTGAAGGGCGAGGTCGTGGCGGCCACGTTCGACCGTCCGCCGCAGGACCACACCACGGTGGCGGAGCTGGCGATCGAGCGGGCGAAGCGCCTGGTCGAGCTGGGCCACGACGTCGTCGTGCTGCTCGACTCGCTGACCCGGTTGGGCCGGGCCTACAACCTCTCCGTCCGGTCGGCCGGCCGCACCCTCTCCGGCGGCATCGACGTGGCCGCCCTCAGCCCGCCGAAGCAGTTGCTCGCCGCGGCCCGCGCGGCCGAGGAGGGCGGTTCACTGACCATCCTCGCCTCGGCGTTGGTGGAGACCGGTTCCGCCGCCGACACCCTGATCCACGAGGAGTTCAAGAGCACCGGCAACGCCGAGCTCAAGCTGGACCGGTCGCTGGCCGACCGGCGTGCCTTCCCGGCCGTCGACCTGCGGGCCTCGGGCACCCGCCGGGAGGACCTGCTGCTCACCGCCGTCGAGCGGCAACGCCTGCGAGCCCTGCGTGCCGCACTGTCCCAGGTGGACCGATCGGCCGCCCTGGACCAGTTGCTGCGCCAGCTCGCGGCCACTGCGGACAACGCCCACTTCCTGGCCCGGTTGGGTACCGTCGCGCACGCCTAGGATCGGGAACCGTGACCAAGCACGCGAACGAGCGCCCACCGACCGTACGACAGCTGCGGCTGGTGGTGGAGGCGGAGGACTACGACGCGGCGGTCGCCTTCTTCCGCGACGCCCTGGGCCTGCCGGAGCAGGCCGCGTTCTCCGGTGGCGACGGTGCCCGGGTGGTCATCCTGGAGGCGGGCCGCGCCACTCTCGAACTGGCCAACCCGGCGCAGAAGCGGATGATCGACGACGTGGAGGTCGGCCGGCAGGTCGCGCCCCGGTTGCGGCTCGCGTTCGAAGTCGACGACAGCCGGGCGGCGGCCGAGCGGCTGGTCGCGGCGGGCGCCACGGAGGTCGCCCCGCCCACGGTCACCCCGTGGCAGTCGCTCAACGCCCGCCTCGACGGCCCGGCGGGCCTGCACCTCACCGTGTTCCAGGAGCTCCGCCCCGCCGAGGAACGCGCCACCCTGGACGGCTTCGGCACCGACGCCTGAGAATCCGGTTGGGTCCCGCCGCCCGGCGCGGCGATACTCTGGCGCGTGTCCGAACCGACGCTGACCCCCGCCCAGGCCGCCGCCCTGCGGTACGTCCGTGACGTCGCGCTGCGCGACCGGCCGGCGGCGCTCGCCGTCATCGCCGGACACCTCACCGGCTCCGGCGCCCGGTACCGGTCGGACGAGGTGGTCGCGGCGGTCGCCCGGCACGGGCGGCTGACCCTGAACTTCCACCCGGACCGGCTGCTGCGCGACGGCCGGAGCGTCGCGGAGGCACTGGACCAGGAGGACGTCTACCGCAGCCAGTTCGAGACGGCCATCTCCAACGGCGGGCTGACCGCCTTCCCCGGCGGGGACCGGGACCGGTGGGAGGAGAAGATGTTCGGCGGGGCGTACCAGCTTCCCGGCGTGCTCCCCGCCGAGCGCCCGAAGTACGGCGGCCTGAACCTGCTGGACCACCCGGACGGCGCCTGCCCGCGGTTCGGCTCCTGCCACCTGCGGCTGCGTCCCGAGGTCCTCGCGCGGGCGACCTTCTGCTTCGGGGACAGCCACCTCGAGCCGACCGAGTTCGGCACCCTGGACGTCTTCGAGCCGGTGCTCGCCGCGCTGCTCACCGCCACCGCCGACACCGGCGTCAGCCTCGGGGTCGCCGGGCTGGACACCGACGCGCTGCTGCAGACCCTCCTCCGCCGCCGGGAGCGCGCGTCGTACGAGGCCGGTCGCGCCCTGGACGACTACATCGAGGCGCAGATCCACGGCGAGCTGAGCCTCGCCCGGGACGTCGAGACGCTCGTGGTCGACCCGTCCTTCCGGGGCACCGACGTGGCACGGGTCCTCGCCCGGGTCGCCGACCGGCACGGTTTTCCGCTGACCTGGCATGCCGGGTTCGAGCTGCCGGTCGACGGCATCGACCCCGACTTCCGGGGGCCGGCGATCCCACCCCTCGCGGCGCGGGTGCACGCCGAGTTCGGCCGGCCGGGGGAGCCCGTCGACGCCGCCCTGATCGGCCGGGCCGCCGCGTCGGTGGTCACCGAGCCGGAGCGTTGGGCGGACCGGGGACCGGCCGAGGTGACGCTGCAGCATCTCAAGCAGCTCTGGCACGTCCTGGTCTGGTACGGCACCCCGGCGGCCCGCTGACCGTCGCGTCCCGTTCCGCCGTTTCCCGCCCGGCCTGGTCCCGCCTGTCCGGTTTCCGTGGTGACCTGGACCGCAGCCTGCCGCCACTCCGGCATTTCCGGAATGACCGACAGGTCGAGCTGGTTGTGTCCCCCGTACCGCCGGCACGCAAACCCGTACCGGCCAGTAGTTCCCCCGGAGGGCGCTCACCCCGGAGCGCGTCCTAACGATCGAAAGGGCAACCATCGTGAAGCAGACCTTCACTCGATGGCTCCCGGTCATCGCGAAGACCGCCGTCGTGCAGACCGCCGTCGCGAAGACCGCCGCCGCGAAGGCCGCCATCGCGAAGTCCCCGAACCGCAAGGCCGCGCTGACCGTCGCGGGCGTGGCCGCCCTGGGCGGCCTGGCCTTCGGCCCCACCGCCATCGCGGCTCCGGTCACCAGCGGCCCGCACTCCGGTGCCGTGGCCGCCATCGACCTGGCGACGGGCAAGAAGACGGAGACCGACCCGGACACCGGCAAGAAGACCACCACCGTCGAGTCGGGCCTGACCACCGCCAGCGACAAGGTCCACACCAAGGGCAACCGGCCGAACCGGGACAAGCTCGTCCCGCGCGGCGTCGAGGGCGCCCAGTCGCGGATCCCGCTGGACAACGCGCAGCTCGCCAACGCCAAGGCCATCGTGCAGGCGGCCAAGGAGACCGGCGTGGGTGAGCGGGGCGCCGTGATCGGCGTGGCCACCTCGCTGCAGGAGTCGAAGCTGTACAACCTCGGCCACCTGGGCGAGAGCAACGACCACGACTCGGAGGGCCTGTTCCAGCAGCGCCCGTCGTCCGGTTGGGGCACGCCCGAGCAGGTCACCGACCCCGACTACGCCAGCAAGGCGTTCTTCAACGCGCTGAAGAACGTCGGCGGCTGGCAGGACCTGCCGCTGACCGCGGCGGCCCAGACGGTCCAGGTCTCGGCCTTCCCTTACGCGTACGCGCAGTGGGAGGACCAGGCCGCGGACATCGTCCAGCAGCTCTGGTAAGTCGTACCGCCATGACCGGCCGGTCCCCGAACATCGGGGGCCGGCCGGTCTGCGTCTCGTGACCTATTCGCGGCGTGTTCCCTGGGCCGGCCCCTCGCCGTCTGGGCCACCTTGATCCACTCGGCCTGCCGCAAACGGCGGGCCGCGCCGTCGGTGCGACCTGCGGCACCACGCGACGGCTGAACTCGCTGTCCGGTTCCGGCCTGACCACGTCCGCTGGGTGGAATGCCATGGAGGTCACCGTTGGCCGGAGACGTCCACGCCGTTCCACCGACCGGCGGGACGGGTGGGCCGCCGCGCGCCGGTGAGGGGCGAATGTCCGGTTTCGGGGTGTGACCGGCGGCATCCGGCGGCCGGAATGGTGGCCGGGGCGGGGGCGTTGAACACCGGTGAACGACCGAGGAAGACCTCGCGACGCGGGGTGCAGGCCCCCGGAATGATGGCGGGTCGCCGGTCGTTACACATGGTCCCGGCGCCGCGAAGGCTGAGTCCCCGGTGCCGGATCCCCCAAGACTTTCCCCCTTTTGCTTTTGAGCGCCTGACGGTGCTTGCGCCCGCGCGAGATGCCGACCCCCATCGGCGGCGTGGTGCGCCAACCCCCGAATGGAGCTTTCCATGAACACGATCATTCGTAAGAGCGTGCTCGGTATTGCTGGTCTCGCGTTCGCCGGTGGTCTGGCCGCCGGTCCGCTGCACCACCAGGAGGCCACCCCGGCCACCGCGCTGACCCCGGTCGCCGCCGTGCAGGCCGACAAGCCCGACGCCGGGAAGCTGATCCCGCATGGTGTGCAGGGCGCGCAGTCGCACATCAGCCTGAACGACGAGCAGGTCGCGAACGCGAAGGCGATCATCGCGGCGACGAAGAAGGCGGGTCTGCCGGAGCGGGCCGCGGTGATCTCGATCGCCACGAGTCTGCA
>NZ_JBSGJR010000134.1:0-12945 GCF_053605645.1 Micromonospora sp. NPDC003776 | reverse complement strand
TTGCACGGTGACGCGGACGCGGATCTGGTGCCGATCAAGGGCAACCCGCCGAGCCTGATCAACCTGCCGTCGGGGTGCGCGTTCCACCCGCGCTGGGTCGCGGTGTTGCCCGCCGACCCGAGCACGGCGACCAGGGGCTCCGGCTCGAAGTCGCGGCCGGGGGCCCGGTTGCGCCCGCCGAAGCCGCGCTGCGGCAGCAGGTCCTGCGGTTCGCTCTGCGGCCCGCCGGCCGCCGTCGGCACCCCGTCGGGCGCGGGCTCGGAGCGGATCCAGGCGGCCCGTTCGGCCACGTACGCGGGGTCGCGTTCCAGCACCCGGTGGGCGCTGCGGGCGATCTCCGCGAAGGCGTTCACCGCGCTGGTCCCGATCAGCAGCTCCAGCCAGCACTGCTCGGCGCGGGCGGCCTCGCCGAGCCGCCAGCGGGCGTCGGCGGGCACCGGGTCGGGCCAGAACGGGGCCCGGTTGCTGAACCGGCGGCCGATGGCCGCGTACAGGCTCTGCTCGGTCGGGGTGGGACGGCGCGGCAGGTCCGGGACCAGCCGGGCCACCACGTCCGGGTCGGCCGGGTACGGGCGGAGCCGGATGCTGGCCGGGGTGCCCGCGACGGCGAGCGCGAGCCGCAGGTTGAACAGGGCCGCCCCGCAGGCGATCCGGGCGCCCCAGCCGCTGGGGTCGGTGGCCGGCAGCCGGCGCAGCGGGTCGACGGAGAGTTCGATGCCGCCGTCGCGCAGCCGGAACCGCCACGGCTGCGTGTTGTGCAGGGACGGCGCCCGGACGGCGTCGACGGTGGCGGCCTTCAGCTGCTCGACGGTGAAGCCGGTGGTCATGTGCTGCTCCTTCCGTACGGGCCGTGCCGCCCCCGGTTGGTGTACTCCCACGGTGCGTCAACCAGGCGCTTCGCGCGCAGGGCCGGAGGTCCCCTCCTGGTCGGGCCCGTCTACCCACCGCGGCGCGTCGCGGTAGGGACCTTCGACCCGTGCACGACGCGGCGGCGAGGGGGTAGAAAGGACGGATGATCCGGGTGTTCCTGCTCGACGACCACGAGGTCGTCCGTCGTGGCCTTGCCGACCTGCTCACCAGCAGCGGCGACATCGAGGTGGTCGGTGAGTCCGGCTCCGCCCAGGAGGCGGCCCGGCGCATCCCCGCGCTCCGCCCCGACGTGGCGATCCTCGACGCCCGGCTGCCCGACGGCAACGGCATCGACGTGTGCCGGGACATCCGCGCCGTGGACTCCTCGATCAAGGGTCTGATCCTCACCTCGTACGAGGACGACGAGGCGCTCTTCGCGGCGATCATGGCCGGCGCCGCCGGCTACGTGCTCAAGCAGATCCGCGGCACCGACCTGGTGGACGCGGTCCGGCGGGTCGCGGCCGGCCAGTCCCTGCTCGACCCGGCGATCACCACCCGGGTGCTGGAGCGCATCCGCAGCGGGGTGGAGCAGCCGCGCGAGCTGAAGAGCCTCACCGAGCAGGAGCGGCGGATCCTGGAGTACGTGGCCGAGGGGCTCACCAACCGGGAGATCGCCGGCAAGATGTTCCTGGCCGAGAAGACCGTGAAGAACTACGTCTCCAGCGTGCTGGCGAAGCTGGGGCTGGAGCGGCGTACCCAGGCGGCGGTGCTCGCCACCCGGCTGCTCGGCAAGAGCCACTGACCCGGCGGGCCGCCCGCCCGGTCAGTCGCGCAGCGGCACGCTCCAGCGCACCTCCGTACCGTGCGGGATCACCCGGCTGAGCTGGAAGTCGCCGCCGAGCCGTTCGGCCCGCTCCCGCAGGTTGACCAGGCCGCTGCGGGCCGCCTCCGGGTCGCAGCCCACCCCGTCGTCGACGACGGTGACCGTGACCCAGCCGGCGTCGGCCTTCACCGTCACCGCCACCCGGTCGGCGTGCGCGTGGCGTACGGCGTTGGAGAGCGCCTCGCGGAGCACGGCGGTGAGCTCGGGGCGGAGCGTGTCCGGGACGGCGCTGTCGATGGGGCCGATCAGTTCCAGGCCGGGGCGGTAGCCCAGCGACTCGGCGGCCACCTCGATCGCCTCGCGGATCTCGGTGCGCAGCGCGGCGCTCATCGGGGTGCGCAGCTCGAAGATGGTCCGGCGGATGTCCCGGATGGTGGCGTCCAGGTCGTCGACGGCCTGGTTGATCCGCTTGGCCACCTCCGGGCGGGTGTTCATCGCCCCGCTCTGCAACTGCAGGCCGGTGGCGAAGAGCCGCTGGATCACCACGTCGTGCAGGTCGCGGGCGATCCGCTCGCGGTCCTCCAGGACCACCAGCAGCTCCCGCTCCTCCTGGCCGCGGGCCCGCTCCATGGTGAGCGCGGCCTGGCCGGCGAAGCTGCCCAGCAGCGTGACGTCGTCCTCGGCGGCCGGACCGCGGTCGGGCCGGTGGGCGACCACCAGGACGCCGTGCAGGACGTCCGCCGCGGCCAGCGGGGAGACCACCGCCGGCCCGGTGCTCACCGGGCGGGGCCAGGGCGCCGCCTCGGCGAGATTTTCCACCAGCTCGTGGCGGCGCTCGGTGACCGAGCCGGCGAAGGTGGTCTCGTTGGCCGGCAGCACGGCGCCGACCAGCTCCCGGGCGGCCTCGTCGGCGCCGTCGACCACCTCGACGGTGAACTGCCCCTCGTCCTCGTCGTAGAGCAGCACCAGGGCCAGCTCGGCCTCGGCGACCTCGCGGGCCCGCCGGGCCACCAGGCTCAGCGCGTCGGTGCGGCGGACCTCGCCGAGCAGCACCGAGGTGATCTCGGCGGTGGCGGCCAGCCAGCGTTCCCGCCGGTGCGCCAGGGCGTAGAGCCGGGCGTTCTCGATCGCCACGCCGGCCGCCGCGGCCAGCGCGACCACGATCTCCTCGTCGTCCTCGGTGAACTCGGCCGCGCCCTGCTTCTCGGCCAGGTAGAGGTTGCCGAAGACGTGGTCGCGGATGCGGACCGGCACGCCGAGGAAGCTGTGCATCGGCGGGTGGTGGGGCGGGAAGCCGTACGACTTGGGGTGCTGGGTGATGTCGGGCATGCGCAGCGGCCGCGGGTCGTCGATGAGCAGGCCGAGCACGCCCCGGCCGTGCGGCAGCTCGCCGATCTTGGCGTGCAGCTCCGGGCCGATGCCGTGGATGATGAAGTCGTGCAGCAGCCGATCGGGGCCGATCACGCCGAGGGCGCCGTACTTCGCGCCGACCAGCTCGCACGCCGACTGCACGATCCGCTGCAGGGTGCTGCGCAGGTCGAGGTCGGAGCCGATGCCCACCACGGCGTCGAGCAGGGCCCGCAGCCGCTCCCGGCTGGTGACCACCTCGCCGACCCGGTCGAGCATCTCCTGGAGCAGTTCGTCGAGCCGGACCCGGGACAACGGGGTCAGGCCCAGTGACGGGGTGACGTGCTCGTGCCGGGGATTCGGTGCGCTGGCCACCGGGCGATGGTATCGCCCGGTGGCCGGACCGGACGAGCCCCGCTACGCGAGGTAGTCGCGGACCGCCGAGGTGTCGACGATCTGGGCGGTGTCCAGCCGCGGGGTGTGCGGGGGGCCGGCGTGCGTCGGATCGGCGAGGCCGAGCCGCATGGAGATGTACGGGTAACCCAGGTCGGAGAGCATGTGCCGGAGCGCGTTCCGGGTGGCCTCGACCTCCACCACACCGCTGAGCGGGACCAGGGACACGCCGAGGCGGGTGGCGGTGAGCCAGGCGGCGGAGAGCGCCTCGCCGGCCCGCAGCCAGCTGTCCGGCTCGTCCTCGGTGCCCCAGAGGATGCCGTAGACGGCGGCCCGGTCGTGCCCGGGGCCCACCGGCAGGGTGCCCTGCCGGCCGAAGTCGCGGGCCGGGACGGTGGTGCGCGGGGCTTCCTGCGGCAGCACCTCCGGCGGCAGCCCGGTGCCGGTGCCGGCCCGGCTGGTCCAGTAGGCCAACTCCTCCTGCAGCTGCGGCTCGTCGGCCTCGACCGCTGCGGCCTGCTGGGCCGCGCTGGCCAGCTGGATCTTCTGGGTGTCGTCCAGCACCTGGAGGTTGACGCCCTCGCGGGTCGCCGCGCGGTCGATCTCGCCGAGGGCGGCGGTGGGGACGGGCTCGTCGCTGACCGGCCGCCGGTCGGTGTGGCGGACCTGCATGCACTGCACCATGTGCATCGCGTCCGGGTCCGCGCCGGTGTGCTTGAGCCCGGTCAGGCGGGCCAGCAGGTCCGGCTGGTCCGGGTCGGGCAGCCGCTCCACCACCGGCGTCCAGCCCTCGGCGGCCAGCGCCACCCGGGCGTGGTGCAGAGCCGCGCCGCAGCTGACCACCAGCAGCCGGCCCTCCGGGTCCATGACACTGAGGTGACGCTCCCGGACCACCCGCAGCTCCAGCGTCTCGGGCAGCACCGTCCAGTGCCACGGCTGGGTGTTGTGCACCGAGGGGGCGTGGCCGGCCATCCCGGCTGCCTCCGCCAGGGCGGTGGTCAGCGGACGGTCCGTAGCCGGCGTCTCGTGGCTCATCGTCACGACCTTTCCTGTTTTTCCCCATCGTGCCCCACGCCGGCGCCGACCGGGCGGGGTTGCCGCTCCATCCTCGGGCATCCCCCGGCGGCCCGCACGCGCTGTCCGTCCCGCGCGTCCGGGCCCTTCGGCCCGTGCGATTACCCGGGTTTGCCCTACCTGCCCCACGCGGCCGCTGAGACGATCCGCAGGTGGGAGCGGAACCGCGTGAATGCCTGCCGGAGCAGCCGGTGCGGCGACGCCGGACGGGCTGGCTGCGGCGACTCCGGCGCGGCGGCCCGGACGGCGCGCAGCGACCGGGTGCCGTCGAATGGGGGCCGCTGGTCCTGCTCACCCTGGCGGTGCTGGTCGGCGCCGGGCTGTGGTTCGCCGGGCTGCGCGGGGCGGCCCAGCTGGTCTGGGCGGCGGTGACCCTGGTCGCCCTGGTGCCGGCGGTCTGGACCACCCTGAAGCAGCTCTGGCGCCGCCAGTTCGGGGTGGACGTGATCGCCGTGCTGGCCCTGATCGGCGCGCTGCTGGTCCGGGAGTACCTGGCCGGCGCGGTGATCGCGGTGATGGTGGCCACCGGGCAGGCGCTGGAGAACTACGCCCAGCGCCGGGCCACCCGCGATCTGCGGGCGCTGTTGGAGCGCGCGCCCCGGCAGGCCCGGCGGCGTACCCCGGGCGGGGAGATCGAGGTGGTGCCGCTGGACCGGGTCGCGGTGGGGGACCGGCTGGTGGTCGGCCCCGGCGACGTGGTGCCGGTGGACGGCACCGTCGAGGAGGCCGCGACGCTGGACGAGTCGGTGGTCACCGGCGAGTCGCAGCTGGTCACCCGGGCCGCGGGAGAGCAGGTGGCCAGCGGCGTGGTCAACGCCGGGGCGGGCTTCGGGCTGCGGGCGCGCAAGAGCGCGGCGGAGAGCACGTACGCCGGGATCGTGCGGCTGGCCGAGGAGGCCACCGCGCGCAAGGCGCCGATGGTCCGCCTGGCCGACCGGTACGCGGCCGCCTTCGTACCGTTCACCCTGCTGCTGGCCGGCGGGGCGTGGCTGGTCACCGGCCAGTTCATCCGGGCGGTGGCGGTGCTGGTGGTGGCCACCCCCTGCCCGCTGCTGCTGGCCACTCCGATCGCGATCGTCTCCGGCCTGTCCCGGGTGGCCCGCCGCGGCGTGCTGGTCCGCGACGGCGGTTCGCTGGAGCTGCTGGGCCGGGCCCGTACCCTGCTGATGGACAAGACCGGCACGCTCACCGCCGGTCGTCCGCGCGCCGCCGAGACGGTGGTCGCGCCCGGCGGTGACCGGGACGAGGTGCTGCGGCTGGCCGCCTCCGTCGAGCAGCTCTCCCCGCACGTGCTGGCCGCCGCGCTCGTGCGGCAGGCGCGCGAGCAGGGGCTGCCGCTGGCCGAGCCGACCGACGTGACGGAGGAGCCGGGGCGCGGGGTGACCGGCCGGGTGGACGGCCGCCTGGTCCGGGTCGGTCAGCTGCCCGGCGAGCCGCCGGAGTGGGCCCACCGGGTCCGGGAGCGCGCGGAGCTGGCCGGCCGCTCCACCGTCTGGGTCAGCGACGACCGGGCCCCGCTCGGCGCGATCCTGCTCGAGGACCCGGTACGCCCCGACGCCCGGCGCACCGTGCGCCGGCTGCGCGAGGCCGGGCTGACCCGCCTGGTGATGGTCACCGGGGACCGGCCGCGGACCGCCCGGCAGGTGGCGCAGACCGTCGGCGTGGACGACGTCTGGGCGCAGTGCTCGCCCCGGGAGAAGGTCGACCGGGTGAAGGAGGAGTCGGGTCGCGCGGTCACCGTGATGGTCGGCGACGGGGTCAACGACGCCCCCGCGCTGGCCGAGGCGCACGTCGGGGTTGCGATGGGGGCGACCGGGGCGACCGCCTCCGCCGACGTGGCCGACGCGGTGCTCACCGTGGACCGGCTGGACCGGCTCGCCGACGCCGTCGAGATCGCCCGGTACGCCCGCCGGATCGCGGTGCAGAGCGCCACCGTCGGGATGGGCCTCGCCGTCATCGCGATGGTGGTGGCCGCGGCCGGCGGGCTGCCCCCGGTGGCCGGCGCGTTCCTCCAGGAGGGCATCGACGTGCTGGTGATCCTCAACGCGCTGCGGGCCCTCGGGGGCGGCCTGCGCCGCCGGGACGTCCCGCCGGAGACCCGGGCCCTCCTCGACCGGTACGCGGGTGAGCACGGCGGGGTGCGCGACGTGCTGGACCGGTTGCGGGACACCGCCGACCTGGTGGCGACGAGGCCGGAGGCGGCGGAGTGCGTACCGGCCCTACGGGACGTGCACCGGCGGCTGGTCGACGACGTGCTGCCGCACGAGGCGGCCGAGGAGAAGCAGCTCTACCCGGCGCTGGCCGGGCCGCTGGGCAGCGACGAGGCGACCTCGACGATGAGCCGGGCGCACGTGGAGATCAGCCGGCTGGTGGACCGGATCGGCGGCCACCTGGCCCAGCACCCGGACGGCCGGCTGCGCCGCGACGAGGTGCCCGACCTGCTCGCCGCCCTGTACGGCCTGGACGCCGTGCTGCGCCTGCACCTGGCGCAGGAGGAGGAGGACTACTTCTCGCTCAACCCCGAGGAGGGGCCGGCCGCCCCCGGCCGGTGACGGCCGGCGTCGGCTGGCGCGCCGCGGTGTTAAAAGGGGCCCCCTGTACCACGGAATCCGTTAACAGGGGGCCCTTCCTTCGCGCTCAGCGTTCCCGGACCACCGCGACGGGGCAGTGCGCGTGGTGGATGAGCTGCTGGCTGACCGAGCCGAGCAGCATCCCGCGCAGTCCGCCCCGGCCCCGGGTGCCGACCACCACGAGCTGGGCCTCCCGGCTCGCCTCGACGAGCAGCGCGGCCGGGTTGCCCGGGGTGGCCCGGATCTCCACCGGCACGTCGGCGAACGTCTCCCGCCACTGGGCGACGTCCGCCTCGGCGGCCGCCCGTTCGGTGGCGGTGACCTCCTCCGGGTCGAAGCCCGGGGGCACCCACCGATCGCCGGGCGGCTCCCAGATCCGTAGCACCCGCAGCGGCACGTCCCGCTGCGCGGCCCGCTCGACGGCGAAGCCGAGCGCCCGCAACGACGTCTCCGAGCCGTCCACGCCGACCACGACCGGGCCGGAGGTGACGGCCTGCCCGTCCCGCACCACCACCACCGGGCAGTGCGCGTGGGCGGTGACGGAGACGGCGGTGGAGCCGGCGAGCAACCCGCCGAAGCCGCCGTGCCCCCGGCTGCCGAGCACCAGCATCCCCGCCTCCGCGGAGCGTTCCTGCAGCACCAGGGCAGGCGGGCCGTCGAAGACCTCGCCCTGCACGGTCAGCCCGGGCCGGTCGGCGGCGGCGTCCGCCGCCGCCTTCCGGACCAGGTCCTCCACCTGCCGGCGCGCGGTCTCGTCCGGCCAGATGCCCGGCGCCACCCCGGGGCCGATCCAGCCGGCCACGGTGAGCCACTCGAAGACGTACGCCAGGCGGACCGGGCGGCCGGAGCGGCCCGCCTCGTCCAGGGCCCAGTCCAGGGCGACCGACGAGTCCGCCGACCCGTCGTAGCCGACCAGGATCTCCTCGGCGGTCACTGCCCGCTCCGCAGGCCCGGCTCGGTCTCCCGGATCCAGCGCCACTCGGCGACCCGGGGGTCGTCCTCGCCGTACCGGCGGGTGTAGTCGCGGCAGGCCTGGCGGGTGTCGACCATCTCCTGGCGGAGGTGGGCGGCGCGGGCGGCGAGCCCCGACACCCGGTCGATGACGTCGATGACCAGGTGGAAGCGGTCCAGGTCGTTCAGCATCACCATGTCGAACGGGGTGGTGGTGGTGCCCTCCTCCTTGTAGCCGCGCACGTGCAGGTTCTCGTGGTTGGTCCGGCGGTAGGTGAGCCGGTGGATCAGCCACGGGTAGCCGTGGTAGGCGAAGATGACCGGCTTGTCGCGGGTGAAGATGGTGTCGAACTCGTTGTCCGGCAGGCCGTGCGGGTGCTCCGACGGCGGCTGCAGGCGCATCAGGTCGACCACGTTGACCACCCGCACCTTCAGGTCGGGCAGGTGCCGGCGCAGCAGGTCGGCGGCGGCCAGGGTCTCCAGCGTGGGCACGTCACCGGCGCAGGCGAGCACCACGTCCGGCTCGCTGCCCTCGTCGGTGCTGGCCCAGTCCCAGATGCCCAGGCCGCGGCGGGCGTGCTGGATCGCCTCGTCCATGGTCAGCCAGTTCGGCGCCGGCTGCTTCCCGGCCACCACCACGTTGATGTAGTGCCGGCTGCGCAGGCAGTGGTCCATGGTGGAGAGCAGGGTGTTGCCGTCCGGCGGCAGGTAGACCCGGACCACTTCGGCCTTCTTGTTGACCACGTGGTCGATGAAGCCGGGGTCCTGGTGGGAGAAGCCGTTGTGGTCCTGCCGCCAGACGTGGCTGGAGAGCAGGTAGTTCAGCGACGCGATCGGCTCCCGCCAGGGGATGTGCCGGGTCACCTTCAGCCACTTGGCGTGCTGGTTCACCATCGAGTCGACGATGTGGATGAACGCCTCGTAGCTGGTGAAGATGCCGTGCCGGCCGGTCAGCAGGTAGCCCTCGAGCCAGCCCTCGCAGAGGTGCTCGGAGAGCACCTCCATCACCCGGCCGTCGGGGGAGAGGTGGTCGTCGCCGGGGACCTCGCGGCCGACGAACGTCCGGTCGGTGACCTCGAACGCGGCGCCGAGCCGGTTGGAGGCGACCTCGTCGGGGCCGAAGAGGCGGAAGGTCTGCGGGTTGCGGGCGATCACGTCGCGTACCCAGGGGCCGAGGGCGCCGGTCGCGCCGGCCATCGGCTCGCCCGGCTTCTTCACCTCGATCGCGTAGTCCCGGAAGTCGGGCAGGTCCAGGTCGCGCAGCAGCCGGCCGCCGTTGGCCACCGGGTTGGCGCTCATCCGCCGGTCGCCGCGGGGCGGCAGGGCGGTCAGCTCGGCGACCGGGGCGCCGGTCGCGTCGAACAGCTCCTCCGGCCGGTAGCTGCGCAGCCAGCGCTCCAGCTCGGCCAGGTGCGCCGGGTTGTCGCGCACCTCGGCGATCGGCACCTGATGGGCGCGGAAGGTGCCCTCCACCGGCTTGCCGTCGACGTCCTTCGGCCCGGTCCAGCCCTTCGGCGTCCGCAGGATCAGCATCGGCCAGCGGGGGCGCTCGATCTGGCCGCCGGAACGGGCCCGGCGCTGGATCTCGGCGATCTCCCCGACGGCCCGGTCGAGCGTCGCGGCGAGCAACTGGTGCACCCGCGCCGGGTCGTCACCCTCGACGACGTACGGCTGGTAGCCGTAGCCGCGCATCAGCTCGAGCAGGTCCTCGCCGGGTATCCGGTCGAGCACGGTCGGGTTCGCGATCTTGTAGCCGTTGAGGTGCAGGATGGGCAGCACCGCCCCGTCCCGCGCCGGGTTGAGGAAGACGTTGGACAGCCAGCTGCCCGCCAGCGGCCCGGTCTCCGCCTCGCCGTCGCCGATGACGCAGGCCACCAGGAGGTCCGGGTTGTCGAACGCGGCCCCGTACGCGTGGCTCAGCGCGTACCCCAGCTCGCCGCCCTCGTGGATGGAACCCGGCACCTCCGGCGCCACGTGGCTGGGGATGCCGCCGGGGAAGGAGAACTGGCGGAACAGCCGCTGCATGCCGGTCTCGTCGCGGGGGATGTGGTGGTAGAGCTCGCTGTACGTGCCCTCCAGCCAGGTGTTGGCCACCAGGGCGGGCCCACCGTGGCCCGGGCCGGTGACGAAGATGGCGGACAGGTCCCGGTGGACGATGACCCGGTTGAGGTGCGCGTAGAGGAGGTTGAGGCCGGGGCTGGTGCCCCAGTGCCCCAGCAGGCGCGGCTTGACGTGCTCGGGCTTGAGCGGCTCGCGGAGCAGCGGATTGTCGAGCAGGTAGATCTGCCCGACGGTGAGGTAGTTGGCCGCTCGCCAGTAGGCGTCAAGCCGGCGCAGCTCGTCTTCGGTCAGTGGGCTGTGCAGGTCGAGAGCGGTGTCCATGCTGCATTAGCCTCTCGCGGCTCGGGGTCTTCTGCCACCCGGGCGGCGGGTTTTCCGCCCGGCCAGGTCCAGCCTCGTCGCTCCGACCGGAATCGATCAGGGCCGTTGGTCCCGGGGGACGCGGGCGTCACGACCCCTCCTCGGGTTCCGGGTCCAGTCCACGAACGACGATGACCGGGGCGGGCGAGTGGTAGAGCAGGGTCTGGCTGACCGCGCCGAGCATGCCGCGCAACGGTTCGTCGCCGCGCGCCCCGACCAGGGCCACCTGCGCCGAGCGGGACTGGTCGAGCAGGACGGCGGCCGGGTCGCCGCGGATGGTGTGGCACTCGGCGGCCACCGCCGGGTGCCGTGGTCCGTACCGGGCCACCGCCTGGTCGAGCAGGTGGTCTTCCTCCGGGTGCTGGTGCTCGACGACATGGATGGCGAGCAGCCGGGCGGCCCGCCGTTCGGCGCAGTCGAAGGCGTAGCCGAGCGCGGCCCGGCCGCTCTCCGAGCCGTCGAACCCGACCAGCAGCGGCCCCTGCGGCGGCGGCGTGGCACGGCCGATCAGCACCGGGCAGCCGGCCCGGGCGGCGAGCTGCACGGCGGGCGCGTCGGCCGGCACGCAGGTCGGGCAGTCGGACATCCCGCCGTCCCCGAGCGCCACCAGGAACGCCGAGTCGGACGCCCGGATCAGCGCCTCGACCGGCGAGCCCTCGACGATCTCGCCGCTGACCGGCACGGCCGGCTCGGCGGCGGAGGCCACCTGCCCGGCCCGTTCCAGCAGGTCCTCGGCGGCGTCGCGGGGCGCGCCGACGGTGGGCGTCTCCAGGGCCGCCGCCCAGTTGAAGGCGTGCAGCAGGTGCAGCGGACGGCCGTGCGCGGCGGCCTCGCCGACGGCGGTCCGGACCACCTGGAGGTCCTCGTCCGACCGGCCGACGCCGACCACCACCGCGCCGCGGGTGGGTGCGGCCATCCCGCCTCACCTCCCGACCGCGTTCACCTCACCCACGGTAGTCAGCGCCCGGCCCGGCCCGGGTCGGGTCAGCGGAACTGGGGCCGGTTCACCGCATCGAGGAACCGCGTGCCGAACCGGGGTCAGCGTGGGGCCGGCGGCGCGGGGTGGACCCGGACGACCACCGCGGTGGCGTTGTCGTCGCCGCCCTCGTCGAGGGTGGCGGCGAGCAGGGCCTCGGCGGTGCGCGCCGGGTCCCGGCGGGCGGCCAGCAGGTCCCGCAGCCGGTGGTAGCCGAGCTGGTCGCTCACCCCGTCGGTGCAGAGCAGCCAGGTGTCGCCGGTACGCAGCGGCACGGCGAGCAGGTCCGGTTCGGGCTTGTCCGGGTGCCCCACGTAGCGCAGCAGCTGGTAGCGCGCCCGGGCCGCCTCGGGGGAGTCCGCCGGCCACCAGCCGTGCAGCACGCCCAGCCACGCCATGGTGTGGTCGACGGTGATCAGCTCCAGCAGCCCGTCCCGCAGCCGGTACGCCCGCGAGTCGCCGAGCTGGACCAGCCATCCCTGGCCGTTCTCGGGCTCGGCGACCAGGGCGGTGAGCGTGCAACCGGTGAGCCCGGCGACGGCCGCCCCGGCGCGGCGTACCCGGAGCTGGGCCTCGGCCGTCGCGGCGTGCAGCGCGGCCGGGTCGACCGCGGGCCAGCCGGCGCGGAGCTGGTCGACGAAGGTCTCCATCGCGGTGGTGCCGGCCACCCGGCTGCCCTCGCCGTCGCCCATCCCGTCGGCGACGGCCGCGAGCGGCAGCTCCGGGTCGAGGTGCAGCACGTCGAAGTTCTCCGGGTAGCGGTGCCCCACCACGCTGCCGCCGGCGATCTCCAGGGTGAACCGCCCGGCGGCCAGCCGGCGGGCGGCCTCGACGGGGTGGTCCAGGGGGCGACGGCGGAACACCAGCGGACCGTAGCACCGGGAGGGCCGGCGTCCGGCGCTACGGAGTTCGTGTTTCCTGTCAACCGGGGTTGACAAGGCTCATGCTGTCAACCTATGTTGACAGCATGAGTCAGGCGACGGAACTCGCGGCGGCCGCCGGCAGCACCGACCCGAAGGTCGGGCTCCGGGCGGTGCTCGCCCTCCGCCGGCTGCTCGAGCGGCTCGAGGTGGTCCAGGTCGACAACGCCCGACGGCAGGGCTGGTCCTGGCAGGAGATCGCCGACGCGCTCGAGGTCAGCCGCCAGGCGGTCCACAAGAAGCACGCCGGGCGACCGGCGGTCCGAGGAAGCTGGGAGGCGTGATGTTCGAACGGTTCACCGACCGGGCCCGGAGCGTGGTCCGGCACGCGGTCGACGAGGCCCGCGCCGAGGGCCGGCGTCCGGTCGGCACCGAGCATCTGCTGCTCGGCGTGCTCGCCGACGGCGACAACCTGGCCGTCCGGGTGCTCTCGGCCGGCGGCATCCGGGCCGAGGAGCTGCGTGCGGCGGTGGCCCGGCACACCGCGGGCGGCGTCGACGGCCTCGGCGAGGCGGACGCCGCCGCGCTGCGCGAGATCGGCATCGACCTCGCCGCGATCGTCGCCCGGATCGAGGAGTCGTTCGGCCCGGACGCGCTGCGCGAAGCCCCGCCCGCCCCGCG
>NZ_JBSGJR010000133.1:0-12959 GCF_053605645.1 Micromonospora sp. NPDC003776 | reverse complement strand
CGACCGGAGGCCCCGGCGGAGCGGGCTGCTCGACCGGCGCGGCAGTCGCCGTGCCGGGCGCGGCGGGGCGGGGCGCCGGGACGGACGGCGCCGCGGCCTTCGGCCGGGACCGGCGGGACGGTCCCAGCCGGCGCATCATCGGCATCTCCACCCACCGGTGCAGGGCCGCCGCGAGCAGCAGGTTGACCAGCAGGAAGCCGCCCACGAAGAGCGGCCCCCACCAGCCGCGCAGCCCCTCCCCCCAGTCCCCGGTGAGCCGCAGCACGGTCCGCATCACCAGGACGTGCACCAGGTAGAAGGCGAAGGAGACCTCGCCGAGCCACACCATCGGGCGGGACCGCCACGGTGTCCACCGGCCGCGCACGTCCGCGTCCGCGGCGGCGGCGATGACCAGCAGGTACGCGACCGCGAGCAGCGCCGCCCAGAACTCGGCGCGGATCCACAGCGCGGCGACCGCCCAGGTGATCACGAAGAGGAGGCTGGCCACGGCCAGGTTCGGCCCCCGCCAGCGACCCCGGCGCAGCAGCTCGGCCGCGGCCACGCCCATCCAGAACTCCAGCGACCGGACGACCGGGAAGATCTGGGCGAACCACCACCGGTTCTCCTCCGGCACCAGCAGTTGGCCGGGCCAGAGCGCCAGGATGAGCAGCGGCGCGGCGACCAGCGCCGCCCACAGCAGGCCGGCCCGGGCCCGGCGCAGGTACGGCAGCACGAACGGCAGGCAGAGGTAGAAGGCCAGTTCGCAGGAGAGCGACCAGCTCACGTTGTTGACGCTGTAGAAGTAGCCGTCGAGCGGGATCCAGGCCTGCACCAGGAAGAGGTTGCCGAGCGCGGCCCACGGCGGGACCGGGTCGGCGAACCAGAACGCGACGGCGAGCGCCACCACGAACGTCACCAGGTGGTTCGGATAGATCTTGGCCAGCCGCCGACGCAGGAAGGTCCGTCGTGGCTCGCCGTCGCGGTACGACCAGACCAGCACGAAGCCACTGAGGACGAAGAAGAACTCCACCCCGGAGAGGCCGAGTGCGAAGGTGGTGTCCACCACCGCCTTGACGTCGGGCTCGGCGATGATCCGCATGGTGCCGACGTGGAAGCCGAAGACCAGCAGGGCCGCGATCCAGCGCAGCCCGGTCAGCGAGGGCAGCCGGGCCGGACGGGCCGGCGGCGGGGCAGCGGTCATTCCGGCGACCCTACCGGGAGGCCCCGGACCGGGAAAACTCATCCCCGCGGAGGACCCGGCACCGGCCGTCGATGCACTACGATCCCTGTTTCTTGCGTTTTTCTTGTGGTTCAGCACGACACGGGGGCCGGTCCGTCGGCCGCTCGCACGGTGCCCAGAACGAGAGGTGGACACCGCATGCACCAGCGAATCCTGCTGCGTGCCCGGAAGGGCCCGTTCGAGGTGGTCAGCCCGGAGGAGACCTTCGAACGGAACTGGATCGGCGACAACAACGGCAACCTGGTCTTCGGCCATGCGGCGCACAAGTTGCTCGCCACCTCGACCGCGGAGATCACCCCGACCGAGTTCCGGGCCGGGTCCTACGACCCCCGCGAGCTGAACGAGCGGTACGACGTCTTCGTGGTGCCGCTGGCCAACGCGTTCCGGCGCAGCTACCTCGACCGGCTCCAGTCGATGACCCGGATGATCGAGAAGCTGAAGATCCCGGTGGTCGTGCTCGGCGTGGGCGCGCAGACGAACGTGCACGGCGACCGGGAATACCTCCGCCCCATCGACGACGCGGTGAAGGCCTTCTGCCGGGCGGTGCTGGACCGCTCGCACAGCATCGGGGTACGGGGCGAGGTCACCGAGGACTACCTGCGCACGCTCGGCTTCTCGGCGGTCGAGCAGATCGGCTGTCCGTCGATGTTCCTGCACGGCGACAGCCTGCGCATCGAGAAGGGCAAGGCGGAGCTGAGCCGGGACGACCGGGTCGCCCTGACCATCTCGCCGTACGTCAAGTCGATGGCCAAGATCGTCACGGCGCACCACGAGCGCTACCCCAACCTGCGCTACCTCCCGCAGGACCTGCGGACCCTGGGCACCCTGCTCTACGGGGACGCCGTGGAGCACCGGGGCAAGAGCAGCGCCATGCCGGTGCACAGCAGCCACCCGCTCTTCGTCGAGGACAAGGTGCGGATGTTCGTGGACCCGTGGACCTGGATGGACTACCTCTCCGGCTTCGACTTCGCGTTCGGCACCCGGATCCACGGCACCATCACCGCGCTCCAGGCGGGCACCCCCGGTTACCTCTTCGCCCACGACTCCCGCACCCTGGAGCTGGCCCGGTACTTCGGCATCCCGCACCGGATCATGGGGGACGTGCCGGCCGACGTCGACGCCGCCGACCTCTACGCGGAGGCCGACTACACCGCGCTCAACGACGGGCACAAGGCCCGTTTCGAGGCGATGATCCGCTTCCTGGACCGGCACGACCTGGGCAACGCCTTCGCCGACGGGGACAGCGCGGCCCGCTTCGACCGGCAGGTGCGCGAGACCGCCTTCCCGCCGGCGGTCCGGCCGCTGCACACCCTCGGCTGGGACGACTTGCAGACCCGCCTGCAGTGGCTGCGCGACCAGCACACGGAGGCCCAGCGGGAGGTGGCCGCGCTGCGCGGGCTCCGCCTGCACGCCCGGGTCATGGAGGCGGTGAACGGCCGGGTACGCCGGTTGCTCGGCCGTTAACCGGCCGCTCGGAGGGTGTTCAGCGAGCGCACCTCCGGGGGCAACGTCAGGTTTCGGGCCCGTCCACCCGCACCCTCGATCGTGTGCGGGTGGTCACCGAGACTCGACACCCGCTGCTGAGTGTCGTCGTGCCCGTGCACGGCGTGGAAGCACACCTGCACCAGTGCCTCGACTCGATCCTCGACGGCCTGGACACCGCCGACGCGGCCGACGTGGAACTGGTCGCGGTCGACGACGCTTCGCCCGACCGGTGCGGGGAGATGCTGCGGGCGTACGCGGTCCGCCGGCCGGCGGTGCGGATCGTGACGCTGCCGCACAACGTGGGTCTGGGCCTGGCCCGCAACGCCGGCCTGGACGAGGCGACCGGCCGGTACGTCTGGTTCGTGGACAGCGACGACTGGCTCCCGCCGGGGACACTGCCGGCGGTGCTGGCGCGGCTGCGCGCCGACCGGCCGGACGTGCTGCTGCTGGACCACCTCCGGGTGCACCACGACGGCCGGATCGAGGAGGACGCCAGCAGCCCGCTGCTGCGCGGCGTCGACGGGTTGAACGTAGCGCGTGACCGCCCCGCTCCGGCGCCGGCTCCTGGCCGAGGATCGGCGTGGGGCGCTCGGCGCAGAGGTACTGCGCCATGTCGTCGTGCGGGGCGACCTGCTGCCGGGTCTTGTCGAGATCCCAGACCGCCTGCGCGGTGGCCTTGCCCGACGGCCAGGTGGCGATGATCCGCCAGGTGCCGTCGTCGCGCCGGTACGCGTCCCAGGAGATCTTCTCGGTGTCGATCCCGTGCTGGGCCAGCCGGCCGTTGACCACCTCGGCCAGCGGGGTCGGCTTCTCCGCGCCCTTGAGCCGGGTCCGGCGGGCGTGCTGGGCGAGCATGGCCCGCTCCTGGAGCACCGGACCCGCGTAGCGCAGGACCCGGTCGACCGGGACACCGGCGATCCGGGCGACGTCCTCGGCGGACTCGCCGGAGCGGATCCGGGCCTGGATGTCCCGCGGGGAGAGCGACGGCGTCGGGTCGGCGGCGGTCGGCACCACCGCGAGAGGTGCCGCGCCGGGCTCGGCGTGCAGCACCGAGGCGACGCGCTCGTCGATGGGGAGGGCGAGCAGGCGCCCGACCTCGTCGGCGAGCACCAGAGCCTGGCCGTCCTCGGAGAGGGCGACGAAGCGTACTGGGCGCATGGGCTTGCCTCCGTCCCGCTTCGCTGGCCGTGTCACGCCACGAGCCGGCCACCCGGGCGTCTCGCACCACCGTACGCTCATCTACCCGAAGGTGGGGGATGCGACACCCCGGCATGTCGTGCTGAGCTGCGGCGATGATCACGGTGGGTGGCCGTCGGAGGCCCGACGACCACCCACCGTCACGAGGTGATCAGAGTCGCTCGACCACGTAGTCGATGGACGCGGTGAGTGCCTCCACATCGGCCGGCTCGACCGCCGGGAAGAGCGCGACCCGGAGCTGGTTGCGGCCCAGCTTCCGGTACGGCTCGGTGTCGACGATGCCGTTGGCGCGCAGCGCCTTGGCGATCGCCGCGGCGTCCACCCCGTCGGCGAAGTCGATGGTGGCGACCACGTTGGAGCGCAGCGCCGGGTCGGCCACGAACGGGGTGGCGAACGACGAGCGCTCCGCCCAGCCGTACACGATGCCGGCGCTCTCGGCGGTGCGCTTGGCCGCCCAGGACAGCCCGCCCTGCCCGTTCATCCAGTCGGTCTGCTCGGCGGCCAGGAAGATCGTGGCCAGCGCCGGGGTGTTGTAGGTCTGCTCCAGGCGCGAGTTGTCGATCGCGGTGACCAGGTCGAGGAAGGCCGGGATGTAGCGGCCCGACTCCTTGATCTCGGTGGCCCGGGCGAGCGCGGCCGGCGACATGAGGGCCAGCCAGAGCCCGCCGTCGGAGCCGAAGCACTTCTGCGGGGCGAAGTAGTAGACGTCGGTCTCGCCGACGTTGACCTCCAGCCCGCCGGCGCCGGAGGTGGCGTCGACCAGCAGCAGCGAGCCCTCGTCGGCGCCCGCCACCCGGCTGATCGGCACGGCCACGCCGGTGGAGGTCTCGTTGTGCGGGGTGGCGTAGACGTCCACGCCCGCCTCGGCCACCAGGGTCGGCGCGGTGCCCGGCTCGGCCTTGCGCACGGTCGGCTCGCCCAGGAACGGGGCGTCCTTGACCGACTTGGCGAACTTGGCGCCGAACTCGCCGAAGCTGGCGAACTGGGCCCGGTCGCGGACCAGGCCGAAGGTGGCGACCTCCCAGAAGGCGGTGGTGCCGCCGTTGCCGATGACCACCTCGTAGCCCTCGGGCAGGGAGAAGAACTCGGCGATGCCCCGGCGCAGCCGGGCGACCTGGTCGCGGACCGTCTTCTGCCGGTGCGAGGTGCCCAGGTAGCTGGTGGCGACGTCGGCGAGGGCGGAGACCGCCGCCGGACGGACCTTGGACGGGCCGCAGCCGAAGCGTCCGTCGGCGGGCTTGATGTCGTCGGGAATCCGGATGGTCGGTGCGTCAGCCACGGTTGTCTCGATCCTTCCGCATGGGCGAGGGCGGGCCCTGATGCGGGCGCGGACCGACGGCGGCCGCGCGCGGGCGCGCGGGAAGCCGGGATCCGAGCCCGGTCCGGCGGCACTGCCGGCCTTCATCCTCGCACCCTGGCGGCCCGGCCCGACGGCTGGTCCCACGACCGGGGCTGAGGGATACGCCACACACGGCGAGGCCCCGGCCGGAGCCGGGGCCTCACGGGCGTTAACAGGCGGCCCTTCCTCTACCGGAGGCGTTAGGAAGGGGCCCTTCCTTACACCTCAGACGCCGTGCGGGATGGCGTCCCAGCCCTCGACCTGCTGCGGCTTGCGGGGGCCGTGGCCGACGTACCGGGCCGACGGGCGGACCAGCCGCTGGAGCTTCTTCTGCTCCAGGATGTGCGCGGACCAACCGCCCATCCGGGCGCAGGTGAACATGGAGGTGAACATGTGCGCCGGCACCTCGGCGAAGTCCAGCACCACGGCCGACCAGAACTCGACGTTGGTGGCGAGCACCCGGTCCGGGCGGCGGGCCTGGAGCTCGGCCAGGGCCGCCTTCTCCAGCGCCTCGGCGACCTCGAAGCGCGGCGCGCCCAGCTCCTTGGCGGTGCGCCGGAGCACCCGGGCGCGCGGGTCCTCGGCCCGGTAGACCCGGTGGCCGAAGCCCATCAGCCGCTCGCCGCGGTCGAGTACGCCCTTGACGTACCCCTCTGCGTCGCCGCTGCGCTCGACGGCCTCCAGCATGCTGAGCACCCGGGACGGGGCGCCGCCGTGCAGCGGGCCGGAGAGCGCGCCGATGCCGGAGGAGATGCAGGCGGCGGCGTCGGCGCCGGTGGAGGCGACGATCCGGGCGGTGAAGGTGGAGGCGTTCAGGCCGTGCTCGGCGGCCGAGATGAAGTAGGCGTCGACGGCCTTGACGTGCCGCGGGTCGGGCTCACCCCGCCAGCGCTTCATGAACCGCTCGACGATGGTCTCCGCCTTGTCGATCTCCTTCTGCGGCACCGCCGGCAGGCCGAGGCCGCGGGCCGACTGGGCGACGAAGGAGAGCGCGGTGACCGACACCCGGGCCAGGTCCTCGCGGGCCTGCTCGTCGGAGATGTCGAGGAGCTGGCTGAGCCCCCAGTACGGGGCGAGCATCGCGACCGCGGACTGCACGTCGACGCGGATGTCACCGGAGTGCACCGGCACCGGGAACGGCTCGGCCGGCGGCAGGCCCGGGCCGAAGCGCCCGTCGACCAGCAGCGCCCAGACGTTGCCGAAGGAGACCTGGCCGATCAGATCCTCGATGTCCACGCCGCGATAGCGCAGCGAGCCGCCCGCGCGGTCCGGTTCGGCGATCTCGGTCTCGAAGGCTACGACGCCCTCCAGGCCCGGTTTGAAGTCGGACATGTCGTCTCCTGGCTTCCGGCGGCGGTGCGCCCGGGCGGGCCATCGGGCCGCGCGGCACGGGCGACGCTCTCAGCGATGTGGTTCGGAACATCTTGCCTGCTGGGTAACCGAGTGCGCGACCCACGGCCACTGTGCGCCACGCGACATCCCCGCGGGTGGACAAGCTCACCGCCTCGGCCAGACTTGGCGGTGGGGTCTGGCCAGCGTCGGGGGACGCGTCCGCCCTGACGAGAGGGAAGAAGACTGTGACGGGCAACACACCGACCCCGGCGGAGATGCGTAACGAGTACGCGGCCGACCTGGGCCTTTCCGAACCGGACCTGGCGCCGGACTGGCCGACCCAGTTCGGGCGCTGGTTCGCCGACGCGGTGGCGTACCCGCTGCCCGAGCCGAACGCCATGGTGGTCGGCACCGCCGACGCCGAGGGCCGCCCCAGCGGCCGGACCGTGCTGCTCAAGGGGTACGACCCGGACGGCTTCGTCTTCTACACCAACTACGGCTCGCGCAAGGGCGCCGAGGCGACCGCCAATCCGTGGGCCAGCCTGGTCTTCCCCTGGTTCCCGATGCAGCGCCAGGTGGTCGTGGCCGGCCGGGTGGAGCCGGTCGACCGGGCCGAGACCGAGGCGTACTTCGCCAGCCGGCCGCGCGGCTCCCAGCTCGGCGCCTGGGCCAGCGCCCAGTCCACCGTCGTGCCGGACCGGGCCGCGCTGGACGCGGCGTACCGGGCGACGGCCGAGCGCTTCGCCGACGTCGAGGAGATCCCCGCGCCGCCGTACTGGGGCGGGTTCCGGGTCCGCCCCGAGACGGTGGAGTTCTGGCAGGGCCGGGCCAGCCGGCTGCACGACCGGCTGCGCTACCGGCGCACCGACGAGGGCGCCTGGATCGTCGAGCGGCTGGCGCCGTGACCGGGGTCAAGGAGGCCCGGCCGCGCGGGGCGCGCCGCTGGGCGATCGACCTGCGTCCGCTGGGCGTGCCCGCGTACCGGCGGGTCTGGCTCGGCAACGGCGTGGCCATGTTCGGCTTCCAGTTCACCGCCGTGGCCGTACCGGTGGAGATGTTCGACCTGACCGGCGGGTCGTTCTGGGTCGGCCTGCTCGGCGTCGCCGGCTTCCTGCCGCTGCTGGTGTTCGGGCTCTGGGGCGGGGCGGTCGCCGACGCCCGCGACCGGCGCCGGGTCCTGCTGGCCGGCGGCGGCCTGCTCTGGGCCTCGACCCTGGCGCTGCTGCTCCAGTCGCTGCTGCGGGTGGGCAGCCCGGTGCTGCTGCTCGCCCTCGTCGCCCTCCAGTCGGTCGCCTTCGCGATCACCTCGCCGGCCCGCAGCGCGATCCTGCCCCGCCTGGTGCCGGCCGAGCTGGTCCCGGCGGCCAGCACCCTCAACTTCACCACCTTCACCGCGACCTCGGTCTTCGGGCCGCTGGCCGCCGGCCTGATCTTCGCCACCTGGCGCACCGGGGCCGGGCTGCCGATCGCGTACGCGGTCGACGCGCTGCTGTTCACCGTGTCGCTCTGGGCCACCCTGCGGCTGCCGGCGATGTTGCCGGAGCCGGACCCGGACGGCGACGGCACGCCGCGCCGGGCGGGGCTGGCCAGCATCGTCGACGGGTTCCGCTACCTGGCCACCACGCCGGTGCTGCTGCTCTCCTTCGCCATCGACCTGATCGCGATGATCCTGGCCATGCCCCGGGCGCTCTTCCCCGAGCTGGCGCAGCACCGGTTCGGCGGCGGAGCCGCGGTCGGCTGGCTCTACAGCGCCATCGCCATCGGCGCGATGCTGGGCGGGCTCACCTCCGGCTGGATCGGCCGGGTCCGGCGGCAGGGCCTGGCGCTGGTGGTCGCGGTGGTGGGCTGGGGCGTGGCGATCGCCCTCGCCGGGCTGGCCCGGCAGCTCTGGCTGGTGGTGCTGCTGCTCGGCCTCGCCGGCGCCGCCGACCTGGTCAGCGCGACCCTGCGGCAGTCGATGCTGCTGGTCTACGCGCCGGACCGGATGCGCGGCCGGCTCCAGGGGGTGAACACCGTGGTGGTCGCCGGCGGCCCGCGCCTGGGTGACCTGCGGGCCGGCGCGACCGCGGCGGCGTTCGGCACCGGCGTCGCCATGGTCGGCGGCGGCATCGCCTCCGCCGTGCTGGCCGTGCTGCTGGTGGTGGCCTTCCCGGCGCTGCTGCGCTACCGGTCGACCACCGCGGCCCGGGACTGACCGCTGGTCGGGACGCGATCATCGGTCCAGCGCAGCTCGCGGGGGACGGACTAAGGTCGCGGCATGGAGAATGGCGCGCGGCTGTCGCCGTCGGGGACACAGTGGACCATCGCCGCCGACGGCCACGAGGCCGTCGTGGTCGAGGTCGGCGGTGGCCTGCGGGGCTACCGGCACGACGGGGTCGACTACCTGGACGGGTACGAGGCGGACGAGCTCTGCCCCGGCTCGGCCGGCCAGGTGCTGGCCCCCTGGCCCAACCGGATCCGGGACGGCGCGTACACCTTCGGGGAGCGGTCGTTGCAGCTCGACCTGAGCGAGCCGGCCCGGCACAACGCGATCCACGGCCTGGTCAACTGGGTCTCCTGGCACCTGGTGGAGCAGTCGCCGGAGAGCGTCACCGTGGGCTACGACCTGCCGCCCCGCCCGGGCTATCCCTGGTCGCTGCGGCTGCGTACCCGGTGGAGCGTCGGGGCGGACGGGCTGCGCGCCGAGCACGAGGTGACCAACCTGGCCGGGGAGGCGGCGCCGTTCGGCTTCTCCGTCCACCCCTACCTGCGGCTCCCCAGGACCGGGGTGGCGGAGACGACGCTGCGGGTGCCGGGGCGCACCCGGGTGCTGGTGGACAGCCGCCTGCTGCCGCTCGCCGCCACCGAGGTCGCCGGCACCGAGTACGACTACACCGAGCCCCGGGCGATCGGTGACGCCGTGCTCGACACGGCCTTCGGCGACGTCGAGCGGGACGCCGACGGCGGCTCGTCGGTGATCCTGGCCGCCCCGGACGGCTCGGCTGCGGTGCACGTCTGGGCGGACGGCGAGTTCGGCTGGTGGCAGGTCTTCACCGGGGACACCCTGCACGGCGAGCGCCACCGCCGCTCGGTCGCGGTCGAGCCGATGACCTGCCCGGCGGACGCGTTCCGCTCCGGCAAGGGCCTGATCACGCTGGCTCCCGGCGCGACCTGGCGGGGTGCCTGGGGCATCCGGCCCGGGGCCTGAGCATGGAGTTCGCCGAGGTCGTCCGCCGGCGGCGGATGGTGCGCAACTACGACCCGGACCGGCCGGTCCCGCCCGAGGTGGTGGACCGGCTGCTGACGCACGCCACCCGGGCGCCCTCGGCGGGCTTCGCCCAGGGCTGGGGCTTCCTGGTGCTGGAGGAGCCGGCCGACCGGGAGCGGTTCTGGGCGGCGGCCACCCCGGGCGGCGGCGGTCGGGAACGCTGGCTGACCGGGATGCGCCGGGCCCCGCTGATCGTGGTGCCGCACGCCAACCGCTCGGTCTACCTGGAGCGGTACGCCGAGCCGGACAAGGGCTGGGCGGACCGGTCGACCGACCGCTGGCCGGTGCCCTACTGGTACGTCGACACCGGCTTCGCGGCGCTGCTGATGCTGCTCACCGCCGTCGACGAGGGGCTGGGCGGGTGCTTCTTCGGCATCCCGCCGCAGCGGCTGGCGGCGTACCGGGAGGCGTTCGGGGTGCCCGAGGAGTTCCAGCCGATCGGCGCGGTCACCATCGGTTACCGGGCGCCGGACCACCGGTCACCCTCGCTGGGCCGCGGGCGGCGACCGGTGGACGAGGTGGTCCGGCGGGGCCGCTGGAGCTGAGGGCGGTTCGGGCCGCCCCGGCGGGGGTATCCGTGGCGGCGAAACCGACATGAGGGCGTAAAACGCGGTGTGGCGGGTGCGGTTAGGCTGGCATCGACATCACCAGCCGGGCCAGGGGAGGGGAGCGCGCCTTGATCTTCAGAGCGGTCCGGGACGGGCGTCCCTACCCGGAGCACAACCTCACGCTCAAGCAGTGGGCGGAGATCCCGCCGCGTCCGCTGCGGCTGGACCAGCTCATCACCACCAAGCGCGAGCTGGCGCTGGACAAGCTCCTCGCCGAGGACTCCACCTTCTACGGCGACCTCTTCCCGCACGTGGTGCAGTGGAACGGCGGCCTCTACCTGGAGGACGGCCTGCACCGGGCGTTGCGGGCGGCGCTGCAGCAGCGCAACCAGATCCACGCCCGGGTGCTGGTACTCAGCCCGCAGGGCGAGTGACCGGCCCCTGAGTCTTCGTTAAGGTGACGGCATGACTCCTCTCGACCTGCTGGACATCGACGCGTCGCTGGACGAGGAGGAGCGGCAGATCCGCGCCGTCGTGCGCCAGCTCGTCGACGACCGGGTACGCCCGCACGTCGCGGGCTGGTACGAGGACGGCAGCGTTCCCGCCCGCGAGCTGGCCCGCGAGTTCGGCAAGCTCGGCCTGCTCGGCATGCACCTGACCGGCTACGGCTGCGCCGGCGCGTCGGCCGTCGCGTACGGGCTGGCCTGCCTGGAGCTGGAGGCCGGCGACTCCGGCGTCCGCTCGCTGGTCTCGGTGCAGGGCTCGCTGGCCATGTACGCCATCTGGCGCTACGGCAGCGAGGAGCAGAAGCAGCGCTGGCTGCCCGCCATGGCGGCCGGCGAGGCGATCGGCTGTTTCGGGCTGACCGAGCCGGACCACGGCTCCGACCCGGCGTCGATGGCCACCCGGGCCCGCCGGGACGGCGACGACTGGATCCTCACCGGCAGCAAGCTGTGGATCACCAATGCGCCGATCGCCGACGTCGGGGTGATCTGGGCGCGCACCGACGAGGGGGTGCGCGGCTTCGCCGTACCGATGGACACCCCGGGGGTGACGGCGCGCGAGATCCGGCACAAGATGTCCCTGCGCGCGTCGCTGACCGGGGAGATCGCCCTCGACGACGTCCGGCTCCCGGCGGATGCCCGGCTGCCCGAGGCGACCGGGCTGAAGGCCCCGCTGAGCTGCCTGACCGAGGCCCGGCACGGCATCGTCTGGGGCGCGCTCGGCGCGGCCCGCGACTGCCTGGAGACCGCCCTGTCGTACGCCACCACCCGGACCCAGTTCGGCCGGCCCCTCGCGGGTTTCCAGCTCACCCAGGCCAAGCTCGCCGACATGGCCGTCGAGTGGAACAAGGGTCTGCTACTGGCGCTGCACCTGGGCCGGCTGGCCGACGCCGGGAAGCTGCGGCCGCACCAGGTCAGTGTGGGCAAGCTGAACAACGTCCGGGAGGCCCTGGCCATCGCCCGGCAGTGCCGGACCATCCTCGGCGCCAACGGGGTCTCGGGCGAGTACCCGGTGATGCGGCACGCCAACAACCTGGAGAGCGTGCTGACCTACGAGGGCACCTCGGAGATCCACCAGCTGGTCATCGGGCAGCAGCTCACCGGGCTCTCCGCCTTCGCCTGAGCTGCGCGTTCACCCGTTCGGGTCACTCGCCGAGCGAGTGTCGCACGGGGGCCGTAACGTCATTGTCAGTCGATGTGTCTGACGAGGACGGTGAGGGCGCATGGCCCGCGACGGTGAGATCAACGAGCCCACCAGGGAGTTCCCGGAGTACCCGACCGGCGACGCCCTGCGGGCCCGGGCGGACGGCGCCGGCGACCCGGCACCGTACGGCCCGCGACCGGCCGGCGGTCCGGTCCGGAGCCTGCTCGTGGCGCTCGGCGCGGTCGCGCTGGTCGTGGTGGCGCTGCTCGGTGTGCAGGCGACCGGCATCCTGCCGCACTTCCGCAACCCGTTCGCCCAGCAGCAGACCGACCGCAGCCAGCCGCCGCTGCTGAAGTCGATCCGCGACCTCAGCCGCTACGTGGCCGCCGAGGGCGACTTCCAGGTGGTCGTCGACCTGCAGAAGGACCGCAAGAACGTGCCGGACTTCCTGCTCAACGAGCGGACCCTCTTCGTCGGGGCCGGCCGGGTCGAGGCGTACGTGGACTTCTCCAAGATCGCTGACGGGGCGGTGGTGGAGTCCGCCGACAAGAAGTCGGTGGAGATCAAACTGCCCGCGCCGCAGCTCGGCGAGACCAACCTCGACCTGGAGAAGAGCTACGTCTTCGCCGAGCAGCGCGGCCTGATCAACCGGCTCAACGACCTGGTGGCCGGTGACCCCAACCGGCAGCAGGCGGTCTACAAGCTGGCCGAGGACCGGATCACCACCGCCGCCCGGGACAGCGGGCTGACCGCGCGCGCCGAGGAGAACACCCGCAAGATGCTGGAGGGGCTGCTCCGCTCCCTCGGCTACGAGAAGGTGACCGTCACCTACACCGCCCCGTGACCCTGGTCGCCGCGACGCCCCGCCCCCCGGGGGGGGGGCGGCGGTGGGCGGGGGGGGGGGTGGGGGGGCGGGGGGCGGGGGCGCGGGGGGGGGGCGGGGGG
>NZ_JBSGJR010000132.1:0-13004 GCF_053605645.1 Micromonospora sp. NPDC003776 | reverse complement strand
CTGACGCCGCTGGCGGCCAGCGACGCCGAGGACGAGCTGGCCGACTGGCTGGACGAGCACGGGGTACGCGGCGCCTGGGAGCTCGCCCCCACGCTGGTCGCCGCCGGCATCGACAGCGGCTGGCTGAGCCAGGTCGACGCCGCGGTCGGCGGCGACGACGTCGAGTCGGCGATCCGCTGGATCGCGTACCCATCGACACCGAGCTGCTGATGGGCGAGATCGACGACGCGGTGTCCCGGATCTCCGGCCTGGTCGGGGCGGCGAAGCAGTACTCCCAGCTGGACCGCGCGCCCTACCAGACCGTCGACGTCCACGACCTGCTCGACGCCACCCTGGTCATGCTCCAGGCGAAGATCCCGCCCGGGGTGCGGGTGGTGAAGGAGTACGCGGAGAACCTGCCGGCCATCCCCGCGTACGCCGCCGAGCTGAACCAGGTCTGGACCAACCTGATCGACAACGCGCTGGGCGCGATGGGCGGCACCGGCACGCTGACCATCCGGACCGCCCGCAAGGAGGACCGGCTGATCGTGGAGGTGCGGGACACCGGCAGCGGGATCCCGCCGGAGGTCCGGCCGCGCATCTTCGAGCCGTTCTTCACCAGCAAGCCGGTCGGCGAGGGCACCGGCCTCGGGCTGGACATCTCCTACCGCATCGTGGTCAACAAGCACCACGGCGACATCCGGGTGCAGTCGGAACCGGGGGACACCCGGTTCGTCGTGCTGCTGCCGGTCGCGCCGGCGTAGTCTCGGCCACCGGCGCCGCGGGTCACGGGCGCTCGACCCGGATGGGGTCGCCGCGGACGAGTTCGTCGTGGATGCGCCAGCGCGCGGTGGTGTCGGCCCGTCGCGCCGCCTCGTCGCCCTCCTCGATCCGCCGCCGCAGCAGGTCCAGGGCGATCCGGCGGTTCAGGCCGAACTGCCGCTCGGTGTCGACCACCACGACGAGTCCCGAGGGACGGTGGGTGGCCCGGACGGCCGTGCTGGCTTTGTTCCGGTGCTGCCCACCGGGACCGCCGGTCCGGCAGGCGACGAGGTCGACGTCCGTCTCCCGGAAGGGCGTGATCGGGGTGTCGACCGGGCACGGCCGGGCGACGACGTACCAGTTCTTCCGGCCGGTGGTCGGCCGGTAGGGGCTGGGCGCCTGCCAGCACAGCGTTCCGGTCCATCCGGCGGCGAACGTCGCGGCGTCGGGGCCGGTGATCCGGACCAGGACCGACCGGTAGGTGCGGGGCCGGTCGCCGGGCGTGCGCTGGGTGCGATGGACCGTCAGGCCGTGCCGGGCGGCGTCGGCCTCCAGCCGGTCCAGCAGCCGCGCCAGGGCCCAGGCGCACTCCTGCGGGCCGCGCCCGGCGGACAGGAGCAGGTGGACGGTCACGGCCGTCCCCGCCGGCGGCGGTCGTTGCGCCGGTCCGCCCGCGGCGCGGACCCGACGTCGGGTGTCTTGTAGGTGACCACCGGAACGGTGGTGGCGATCGGGGTGGCCAGGCCGTGGTCGACGAGGTCGCCGATCACCTGCTCGATGCGTTTGTAGGCCGACGGCGCCTCTTCGAAGAGCAGCTGCCGGTCGCCGCACACCACCAGCGACCCCGCCGGGGTGCGGCGCAGTTCCTCGACGGTGTGCTTGGCCCGGCCCCGGCGCAGCGCGTCGGCCCGGGACATCTTGCGGCCGGCGCCGTGCGCGACCGAGTGGTTGGCCTCGGGGCCGGCGTGGGCGGCCACCAGGTGGGAGGGGGTGCCGCGGGTGCCGGCGACCAGCACGTCCCGGCCGTCACCGGGCGCGGCGCCCTTGCGGTGCAGGTACACCCCGTCGCGGAGCTCGACCAGGTTGTGGCACTGGTCGACCACCGGCTCGGTCGGCTCGGCGCCGAGGGCGTGGGCGACCCGGGCGGCCAGCAGCCGCCGGTTGAGCGCGCCCCAGCGTACGGCCTCGTCGTGCCGGGCCAGGTAGGCGGCGGGATCGGCGGCCGGTCCCGCGCCGTGGGCCTCGGTGTGTGCCCGCAGGATCCGTTCGCCCAGGCCGCGGGAGCCACTGTGGACGACGAGCACCAGGTCGCCGGCGTGCAGCCCGAGGCGGCTCGCGTGCTCCGGTGCCGAGACGGTCCCGATCCGGGCCAGTTCGACGAAGTGGTTGCCCCGGCCGACCGTCCCGAGTCCCTGGACGTGGCCGGCCGGCACGTCGCCGGTCAGGGCCGCCCAGGCCGGGTCGTCGGCGTCCTCGTCGGGGTCCAGGGCGCGGTCGAGGTCGGGGAAGCGGGCGGCGAGCTTCTCCGGCACGGGTCGTTTGAGCGAGATCGGGAAGACGGCGATGCCGCAGCCGATGTCGGAGCCGACGAGGAACGGGTACAGCACGGTCGACGCCATGGCCGCGCCGATCGGGGCGCCCTTGCCGGGGTGCAGGTCCGGCATGCCGGCGACGTGGATCATGCCGTCGAGAGCGGCCACCTGGTGGCACTGCGCGACGGCAGCCGACTCGATCCAACTGGTCGGGGAGGCGAACACGGTGATGGTGGCCGGTGCGGAAGCCGGCCGGGAAAGGTGTGCGGACAAGACGCTCGCTTCTCGCGGAGAGGGGTGGGCGGACGGCAGGCGGCACCGGCCGGAGCCGGGGGCCTGGGCTGCATCGCGGTGCGGTCCGTCAGAACGTCATGGTCCGCACTCTTCCCGAGCCGGCCGTGGCCGGCAACCGACTTTCGGCGGCACCCGCACACGCCGGTCTGGTCGGGCGGGAGGGTCGCCGGCCGGTGTTCGCTGCGCGCCGGCGCCGTACCCCGGCCGGCGCGGCGCCCGCGTATCCTCCACGAGCACCGGTGTGCCGCGGCCCGGACCGGGTCCGGGCCGTGCTGCGCCGGGCGCGCCGGGTGCTGATGTCGGGCGGGGAGCGGGGGCGCGGGGCGTGGAGGGACAGCGCAGGTCGCCGCGGTGGCGGTGGGTGGCGGCCGGGCCGGCCGCGGCCGTCGCCGTGCTCGTCGTGGCGCCCGGTGGCGCGGCGGTGGCCGGCCCGTCCCCGCAGCCCTCGCCGGCCCACGGGTCGCCGGTCTGCCGGGTACGGGACGACCGGCTCACCGAGATCTCCGGGATGGCCGCCACGGAGACCGGGTTCGTGGTGGTCAACGACAGCGCCGACGAGGAACCCCGGCGGCGGATCTTCTTCCTGGACAGCCACTGCCGGGTGGTCCGGGCCGTGCGGTATCCCTCCCGGCCACGGGACACCGAGGACCTGGCAGTCGGGCCCGACGGCACGATCTGGATCGCCGACATCGGCGACAACGACCGCTCCCGGGAGACGGTCGCGGTCTGGAAGCTGGCGCGGGGCGCCGACCGGCCGGTGCTGTACCGGTTGAGCTACCCGGACGGGCCGCACGACGCGGAGGCGCTCCTGTTGACCGGCGACGGCCGGCCGCTCATCGTGACGAAACAGGGTGGCGCGGCCGGCGTCTACACCCCGATGCGGGCTCCGGTGCCCGGCGCGACGGTGCCGATGGCGCGGCGGGGGCAGGTGGCGCTGCCGGGCACGGACACCAGCAATCCCTTCGGTTTCCTCGGCCGCGCGGTGGTCACCGGGGCCGCCGCCGCGCCGGACGGGCGGCGGGTGGTCCTGCGCACCTACGCCGACGCGTTCGAGTTCGACGTCGCCGACGGGGACGTGGTCGCCGCGCTGACCACGGGAACGCCGCGGGTCGTCGCGCTGCCCGACGAGCCGCAGGGCGAGTCCGTCTGCTACTCCCCGGACGGCCGCTTCCTGTTCACGGTCTCGGAGACCGCCGGCCAGCCGGCCGGTACCCGGCCGACCATCCTGCGCTATCCGGCGCCGCCGCCGCCGACCGCGGCACCTCGGCCGACCGCCGCCGCGGCCGGGCCCCCGGCCGCCGCCGGATCGCCCCGCCCGCGGGATCTTCGCGGCGTGCTGGGGGTAGTGGCCCTGCTCGGGGTGGGGCTGGCCGGCGTGGGACTGGTCGGCATCGCCCGGTCCCGCCGCGAAAAGCGTTAGCCGGAGCGGCTCCTTCCCCGCCATGGCAACGTTGTTGCAGGTCACTGGCATCTGCCGCGTTGTCGCACCGGGGTCGGGCCGCATATCGTCGCCTCGCCACGGCACGGTTCCGTACCGGGTGAGGGGGAGCGGTGCACGACCACGACCACGGCCATGACCACGCCGACGACCACAGCCACGACCACCGTGGACGGCTCGCCGCCGGGTGGCGCGGGCTGCGCCATGTCGTGGTCCCGCACTCGCACGACTCCCGGGCCAAGGTCGACCCGGCGTTGGAGTCCTCCCGGGAGGGTCTACGGGCGTTGTGGATCTCGCTGGTCGGCCTGGGTGCCACCGCCCTGGCCCAGGCGGTCGTCGTGGTGCTGTCCGGGTCGGTCGCCCTGCTCGGGGACACCCTGCACAATGTCGCGGACGCGCTGACGGCCGTGCCCCTGGGGATCGCCTTCCTGATCGGCCGCCGGGCCGCCACCCGTGCCTACCCGTACGGCTACGGCCGGGCCGAGGACCTGGCCGGCATCGCCATCGTCGTGGTGATCGCCGCGTCCGCCGTCGCCGCCGCGTGGACGGCGGTCGACCGGCTGGTGCGCCCCGCCGCGATGGCCCACCTGCCGTGGGTGGCCGCCGCCGGTCTCGTCGGGTTCGTCGGCAACGAGCTGGTCGCCCGCTACCGTATCCGGGTCGGTCGCCGGATCGGCTCCGCCGCGCTGGTCGCCGACGGGCTGCACGCCCGGACCGACGGCTACACCTCGCTCGCGGTGCTGGCCGCCGCCGGCGGGGCCGCCCTCGGTTGGCGCTGGGCCGACCCGGCCGTCGGGCTGGTCATCGCGGTCGCGATCGCGTTCGTGCTGAAGGACGCCGCCCGCGAGGTCTACCGGCGGCTGATGGACGCGGTCGACCCGGAGCTGGTCGACCGGGCCGAGACCGCGCTCCGGGCCGTCGACGGGGTCCGGGACGTGGCCGGGGTACGGCTGCGCTGGATCGGTCACCGCCTGCACGCCGAGGCCGACCTCGTCGTCGACGCCACCCTCAGCCTGGTCGCCGCGCACGAGATCGCGGCCGACGCCGAACACCAGCTCACCCACGCCGTGCCGCGGCTGACCAGCGCCACCGTGCACACCGACCCGGACAGCCATCCCGGCGGGCACCACCACACCGACCTGTCCCACCGGCGCCGGAACCGGTAGTTCACCGCTCCGGGCGCCCGTCCCGGCACCGCGAGACCGCACACGATCCGGGAAGTAATGGCCTCGCGTCGCCCCCGGCACCACTCGATCCGCGATTGAGCGCGATCCGAGCGACGGAGCGGTCAGCCGGGGATCCGACGGATGGCCAGCAGGGCGATGTCGTCGGTGGGGTGTTCGGCGTCGAGGGTGGCCATGATCGTGTCGCACATCGCCTCGACCGGGCCCACCTCGATCGCGGCCGCCAGCCGGGTGACACCGGCGTCGAACAGTTCGCCCCGGCGTTCGACGAGTCCGTCGGTGTAGGACACGAGGACCGCCCCGGCGGGCAGGTCCACGGCCGTGGCCCGGCGTTCGCCGTCCCGCCGGGCGGTGCCCAGGGGCGGATCGACGGGTGCGGCGACCATGGCGGCCGGACGGCCGGGCGCGGCCAGGATCGGCCGGGGGTGTCCGGCCACGGACACCCGGACGGTGGCGCCGTCGGGCGAGATCATCGCGTACAGGGCGGTGGTCAGGCTGCCGGCCTCGAAGTGGACCACCTTGCGGTCGAGGAGGGTGAGGACCTGCGCCGGATCGGCGGAGACGAGGGCGTACGCCCGCAGGGCGCTGCGGACGCGGCCCATCACCACCGCCGACTGCAACCCGTGACCGGACACGTCACCGATGACCACGCCGAGCCAGCCGGAGGGTAGGCTGAAGACGTCGTACCAGTCGCCGCCGACCCCGGAGGCGTGCCCGGGGACGTACCGCCCGGCCATCTCCAGATTCGGCACCCGGGGGAAATCGGCGGGGATCAGGCTGCGCTGCAGGGCCAGGGCGGCCGAGTGGTCCAGGCTGTTCTCCCGCGCCCGGTTGGCCAGCCCGACATGGTCCGCGACCAGTTCCAGCAGGCGGACGTCGTCCTCGGTGAACCGGCGCGGGGTGAGGGTGCCGACGTGCAGCACCCCGACCAGCCGGCCCCGCGACAGCACCGGTACGCCGAGCAGGGAGCGGACCCCGGACTCCAACAGAACCGGGTTGACGACCCGCTCGGGCGTCACCTCGTCGACGATCACGGGTCGCCGGGTCATCGCGATCCGGCCGGCGAACCCGCGTCCGATCGAGACCCGGAAACCCTGGCGGACCTCCTCCTCCAGCCCCCTGGCCGCGGTGGCCACCAGCTGCCGGGCGCGTACGTCGAGCAGCAGGATGGCGGCGGTGTCGACCTGCAACAAATCGCGGACCCGGTCGAGGAGTTCGTCGAAGAGGTCGGCGGCGTCGAGGCGCGAGAGCGTGGCACCGGTCGCCGCGTCGATGCGGCGTAACCGCTGCTCATCTCGCTGGCGCTCGACGTGGGTCACCCCCGGATCCTAGTTGCCCGGCCGGAACTTTTCGCTGGCACGCGGGCCTCGTCGGCGCCCGGCACGGGTAACCGGCACCCGCCACACCTCGACAGACGCGGGTCGTGACCGGCGCATCACGCGCGGTAGCGGCCGTTCCCGTCCGCGTGGGCGGGTGTCCAGACTTTCCGGAAGGCAGGTGGAAGGGCCGGTCAGGGGTGGGTGGCGGCGCTGTCCCGCACCACCAGCTCGGTGGCCAGCTCGACCCGGGGGGACTCGATCTGCTCGCCCTGTGACAGCCGCAGCGCCGTACGGGCGGCGAGCCGCCCCATCTCGACCAGCGGCTGCCGCACGGTGGTCAGTGGCGGCGACGCCCAGCGGGCCTCGGGCAGGTCGTCGAAGCCGACCACGCTGACGTCGTCGGCGACCCGCAGCCCACGGCGGCGGATCGCCTCGTAGACGCCGAAGGCCATCTGGTCGCTGGCCGCGAAGATCGCGGTGGGCGGGTCGGCGAGCTCCAGCAGGGCGGTCCCGGCGGCGAAGCCGGCCGAGTGGTAGAAGTCGCCCGGCTGCACGAGCCGGTCGTCCAGCGGCACGCCGGCCCGCTCCAGCGCGGCCCGGTAGCCGTCCAGCCGGGCCCGGCTGCACAGCAGGTGGGTCGGTCCGGCCACGAACCCGATCCGCCGGTGCCCGAGTTCCAGCAGGTGCTCGGTGGCGGCGAGGCCGCCGGCCCAGTTGGTGGCGCCGATGGTCGGCACCTCGGTGGCCGGCACCCCGGCCGGGTCGACCACCACCACGGGCACGTTGAGCCGGCGCAGCTGGGCGTGCACCGGGGGGCTCAGGTGCGAGGTGACCACGATGACCCCGTCGGAGGCCCGGGAGCGCAGGTTCTGCAGCCACTGCCGGGTCGAGGTGGACTCGCGGTGGATCGCCGAGACGACGGTGCCGACCCCGGTCGCGTGGCAGACGTCCTCCACGCCCCGGATGATCTCCACCGCCCAGGGGCTGTCCAGGTCGGGGAAGACCAGGTCGAGCAGCCCGGCGCGGCGCACCGCGCGGCTGCCGCGCCGCCGGTAGCCGTGGTGGCGCAGCAGCTCCTCGACGCGTTCCCGGGTGTCGGGGGCGACGTCTGAGCGCCCGTTGAGCACCCGGGAGACGGTGGGCACCGAGACTCCGGCCTCCTGCGCGATCGCGGTGATGGTCACCCTGCGTTCGTCGTCCGCCTTCACCCGTGTCTCCTCCGCCCGGTCGTCCCGCCCCACGGCCATCTTGCCGTACCGGCGGAGGGTTGACGACGCGCCCGGCCGGCCCTGGGTTCCGGGATGTTCCGGCCCGTTTCCGGAAAGCGGCCGGACGGCCGACCGCTGCGCCGAGGCCCGGGACCGCGACGGCACCGTCTGGTAGACACGGCAGGGTGGGGACCGGGAGACGAGCTGCCACCGTCCTGGCCGTGCTGGCCACGGCGCTCGCCGCCGGCTGCCAGCAGCCCGCGCCCCGCCCGCACCCGTCGCCCTCGTCGTCGCCGTCGCCCTCCGTGACCGGCCCGCGCGCCCCGGCCGACTTCGTCGACCTGACCGCCGTCGACCCGAGCGTCCGGACCGACATCCGGTACGCCACCGCGCACAACTTCGTCGGCCGGCCGGTCACCGGCTACGCGGAGCCGCGCTGCCTGCTCACCCGGCGGGCGGCGGAGGCGCTGCACCGGGTGCAGGCCGCCGCGCTCGCCCAGCACCGCAGCCTCAAGGTGTACGACTGCTACCGCCCGCAGCGGGCGGTGGACGACTTCGTGGCCTGGGCGAAGCTCCCCGGCGAGCAGCAGATGAAGGGCGAGTTCTATCCCGGCGAGCCGAAGGACCGGCTCTTCACCGACGGCTACATCGGCGCGCCGACCGCGCACAGCCGGGGCAGCACCCTGGACCTCACCCTGGTCCCGGTGCCCACTCCCGACCAGCCGGCGTACGCGCCGGGGCAGCCGCTGGTGGCCTGCACCGCGCCCGCCGGCCAACGGTTCCCCGACAACTCGATCGACATGGGCACCGGCTTCGACTGCTTCGACCCGCGTGCGCACACCGCCGACCCGCGGATCACCGGGGCCGCGCGGGACAACCGCGAGCTGCTGAAACGGTTGATGAGAGCGCAGGGCTTCGAGAACTACGCCCGCGAATGGTGGCACTACCGCTACCTCGACGAGCCGTATCCGAAGACGTACTTCGACTTTCCGGTGGCCGGCTCGTCGCTGCGGTGAGCGCCGCCCCGGCGGGGAGCGGCGCCCACCGGCGGCGTCAGAGGATGCCGCGGGCGGCGAAGGCGGCCCGGGTCGCGGTCGCGGCCTGGGTGCCGTAGAGCCGCTGGGCGGCGGCCACGGTGGCCAGCGCGGCGTCGCGGAACGTGGTGTCCTTGGCGAAGTCGAACTGGGCGTCCACGATCAGCGTGGTGGCCTTGCGGTCACCGAGCGCGCTGCGGATGTCCCACAGCGCCCGGGACCAGATCTCCCCGTCGGCGTGGACCTCACCGCGCAGGTCGGTCGGGTACACCTTGGTGCCGTCGAGGCGGCGCAGGCAGTGCGGGACGGTACGGGTGTAGGAGACGGAATCCCAGTCGGCCACGCAGGCCTCCGGGGTCTTCGTCGGAACGCCGGTGGCCCAGCTGGTCACCGCGACCGCCAGGTAGTCGCCGAACGCCTCGCCGATCGCGCCGGACTCCAGCGTGGTGCCGAAGCCGGGCACCTGGCCGTCCTGCACCGAGTGGCCGTACTCGTGGACGATCACCTCGGCGTCCTCGGCGTCGTCGACCCCGCCCTTGCCGAGGGTGATGTTGGCCTTGTCCTCGCGGAAGAACGAGTTGTCGCCGCCGTACTGGTCGATGCGCAGCTCGATCTGCCGCTGGTTGACCGGGCGCAGCGTGCTGCCGAAGCCGAGCGACTGCAGGTACGCCTGGGCGGTGTTCACCCAGTGGTAGCCCATCACCTGCTCGAACTGGTCGGCGTCGCGGTGCCAGGCCGGGTAGGCGCCGTCCACCGCCAGGGCGGCGTTGCCGGTGCTGCTCTTGACCACCACGTACCTGCCGGTGAGGGTGCCGGAGCCGTCCAGGTTGGTCAGCAGCACCGACCGGTACGCGCCGGCCAGTGCCGGGTAGTCGGCGTCCTTCTGGTCGGTCAGCGACTCGTCGCCGAGCTGCTGCACGGGGTTGGGGGCGAAGACCGTCGCGGTGGCGGTGTGGTCGTAGGTCCCGCCGGCCGCCTGGACGGTCGTGCCGCCGGCGACCAGCGCCGCGGTGACCGCCGAGGCGACCAGCGCGGAACGTCGGATGTGGGGGTGCATCATGATCCCTTCGGAGGTGGATCGATCCGCCGAGACTAAGCTCCCCGTCGAGCACTGCCAAGCATCGACGAGCTGGCCAGCCGGCCCGCAGGGGAGGAACAGTCGTGGAGACCGAACGGATCGGCCCGCCGCTTCAGGGCGGGGAGCGGGAGATGCTGCGCGCCTTCCTCGACTTCCACCGGGCCACGCTGGAGCTCAAGTGCGACGGGCTGACCGACGACCAGCTGCGCCGGCAGTCCTCCCCGCCGTCGGCGCTGTCCCTGCTCGGCCTGGTCCGGCACATGGCCGAGGTGGAACGCCAGTGGTTCCGGCGCGTGATCAACCAGGAGGACCTTCCGCTGGTCTGGTCGGACAGCTTCGACTTCCAGGAGGCGTACGACGCGCGCGACGCCGACGCCTCGGAGGCGTTCGAGGCGTGGCGGCGGGAGGTCGAGCACGCCCGGCGGATCGAGCGCGAGGCCGAGTCGCTCGACGTCACCGGCTGGAACGCGCGCTGGGAGGAGGACGTCTCCCTGCGCCTGGTGATGCTGCACATGATGCACGAGTACGCCCGCCACAACGGCCACGCGGACTTCCTCCGCGAGGCCATCGACGGCACCGTCGGCGTCTGAGGGCGGCGGACCCGCGCCGGTTGTCCGATGCGCGACGCCGTCGGCGCCGGCCCTTGACCGGCCGGGTCCACCGGCTGATTCTCGACGCATGGCGTCGCCGACCACGGACCGGCCGGAGCTGCTGGTCCACGCGGAGCGTCGGCGTGCTGCGCTGACCGAGCTGTACCGGCGGTTGCACCGCCACCCGGAGTTGGGCCTGCACCTGCCGCACACCCAGGCGGCCGTGCTCGACGCGCTGCGGCCGCTGCCCCTTCAGGTGCGTACCGGCACCACGTCCAGCGCCGTGGTGGCCCGGCTGGCCGGCCGGGGCGACGCGCCGCCGGTGCTGCTGCGCGCCGACATGGACGCGCTGCCGTTGACCGAGCGCACCGGCCTGCCGTACGCCTCGACGGTGGCCGGGGCCATGCACGCCTGCGGGCACGACGCGCACACCGCCATGCTGGTGGAGGCCGCCCACCTGATCGCGGCCGCCGATCCCGGCCCACCCGGCGACGTGATCCTGCTGTTCCAGCCCGGCGAGGAGGGCCACGACGGCTGCCGTACGGTGCTGGCCGACGGCCTGCTCGACGGCGCGTTCGCGCCCGCCCGCGCGTACGCCCTGCACCAGTTCCCGGGGCTGCCGTCGGGTTCGCTCGCCACCCGGCCGGGGGCGCTGCTGGCCGGCGCGGACGCCCTCACCGTCACCGTCCGCGGCGCGGGCGGCCACGTGGGCCTGCCGCATCTGGGCGCCGACCCGGTGCCGGTGCTCTGCGCCGTCGTGCTGGCCGTGCAGCAGATGATCACCCGCCGGTTCGACGTCTTCGACCCGGTGGTGGTCACGATCAACCGCCTCGATGCCGGGGTCCCCGGTGCCGGGATCATCCCGGACACCGCGACCGCGCAGGGCACCGTGCGGACGTTCAGCGACGCCGCCCGGGCCCGGGTGGCCGGGACGCTCGGCGAGGTGGCCGCCGGGGTGGCCGCGGCGCACGGCTGCACCGCCGAGGTACGCCTCGACCCGGGCTACCCGCCCACCGTCAACGACCCGGCCGAGGCGCGCTGGGCGCTGGCCACAGTGGCCGCCACCCTCGGCGCGGACCGGGCCGTGGAGCTGGCCACCCCGATGCCGGCCAGCGAGGACTTCGCGTACCTGCTGCGACGCACGCCCGGCGCGATGCTGATCCTGGGCACCCGCCCGGCGGACGGCCCGGTCGCGCCGGTGCACTCGCCGCAGATGCGGCTCGACGAGTCCGCGCTGACCGCGGGCGTCGCCACCCTCGCCGCCCTCGCCCTCACGCCCCGCTGACCCGCGGGCGGGACGGAGGTCCCGCCCGGCGGTCCCTTCGGCCCTGCCCGCCGACCTTCCACAAGAGAAGCGTGGAAGGAGAAATCGGCGTGAGGAGGAGCCATGAAGGCACTCGTGTACGGCGGGCCAGGCGAGAAGTCCTGGTCCGAAATTCCCGATCCCACCATCGCCGGCCCCCGCGACGCGATCGTCCGGGTCGACGCGGTCACCATCTGCGGGACCGACCTGCACATCCTCGGCGGCGACGTGCCCGAGGTGCCGGCCGGCCGCGTGCTCGGCCACGAGGCGGTGGGCACGGTCGTCGCGGTCGGCGGCGGCGTCGGCAACCTGAAGGAGGGCGACCGCGTCCTCGCCTCCTGCATCTCCGCGTGCGGCGTCTGCCGCTACTGCCGTGAGGGCGCCTACGGGCAGTGCCTCGGCGGGGGCGGCTGGATCCTCGGCCACACCGTCGACGGTGTGCAGGCCGAGTACGCCCGCATCCCGTTCGCCGACCTGTCCACCTACCGGCTGCCCGAGCAGGTGTCCGACGAGGCCGCCGTGCTGCTGGCCGACATCCTGCCCACCTCGTACGAGGTCGGCGTGCTCAACGGCCACGTGCGCCCCGGCGACACGGTCGCGGTGGTCGGCACCGGCCCGATCGGGCTGGCCGCCATCCAGACCGCGAAGCTCTACTCGCCGACCCACATCGTCGCCGTCGACAAGGCACAGAGCCGGCTGGACGCGGCGAAGCGGTTCGGCGCGGACCTGACCGTGCTCGCCGACGACGACCCGCTGGCGGTGGTCCGCGAGGTCACCGGCGGGCTCGGCGCGGACGTGGTGATCGAGGCGGTCGGCACCCCGGCCACCTTCGAACTCTGCACCACCCTGGTACGGGCCGGAGGCCGGGTCGCCAACATCGGTGTGCACGGCAAGCCGGCCACCCTGCACCTGGAGCGGCTGTGGATCCGCGACGTCACCATCACCACCCGCCTGGTCGACACCCGGACCACCCCGACGCTGCTGAACATGCTGGTCGCCGGCCAGCTCGACACGGCGCACATGGTGACCCACCGGTTCGCCCTGGACCAGATCATGGAGGCGTACGACGTCTTCTCCCGTCCGGCGGAGACCGGCGCCCTCAAGGTCGTGCTGACCCGCCGGTGACGAAGGACGGTGCCCGATGAGTGGACGGACCGCGCGCACCCTCGGTGGCCTGGCCGTCATGGCGGCCGCCGCGCTGGTGGCCTACCCGGTGCCGCTGCGCCGCTGGTACCGCGCCTGGCGGACCCGCGGCTGACCCCCGGCTCACCCCGCCGCACCCA
>NZ_JBSGJR010000131.1:0-13054 GCF_053605645.1 Micromonospora sp. NPDC003776 | reverse complement strand
CGGGGCGACCCGCTCACTGGCCGAGTTGTGGGGGCCGGCGATCGCCGCCGCCGAACAGGGTCTGCCCTGCACCCGCAAGACCCGCGCCGACATCGGTGAACACGAGGCGCAGCTGCGCGCCGACGAGGGCGCGCGACGGACGTTCCTGCGCAACGGCCGGGCGCCGCTCGTCGGCGAACGGCTACCCCAGCCGCAGCTCGCCGACTCGCTGCGGCTGCTGGCAGCCGACCCTCAAGCCCTCTACACCGGCGAGCTGGCCGAACGGGCGGTGGCCGCGCTGGTCGCGGCCGGTGCGCCCTTCACCGGCGACGAGTGGAGGGCCTCCGGCGTCCCGCTGCAGGGCGAGGCGATCAGCCAGCGGTACGGCGACCTGGTCGTGCACACCACCCCCTTGCCCACACCGGGCTGGATGGTGCTGCAGCAGGCGGCCGTCTGCGACGGGGCGCTCTCCCACATGCCGTGGCTGAGCGCCGACGCCGTCGGCTGGCTGGCCGGAGCCGCCCGCCAGGCCTTCCGGGACCGCTGGGACCGGTGCGGCGCCGACACGGACGCCTGGCGGTCGTTGCTGCGACCCGAAGCGGTAGCGGACGTGCGGGCGAAGCTGGCCGCCGGGCGGCATCCACTCGCCACCGCCGGCCTGACGCCCGACGGGGACACCACGACGACCGTCGCTGTCGACGGCGACGGACGCGCCGTCAGCTTCATCCACTCACTCGCCTTCACCTTCGGCGCCCGGATCACCATCCCGGGCACCGGCATCATGCTCAACAACCGGCTCGGACGCGGCGCCTACCTGGTCGAGGGCCACCCGAACCAGATACGACCTCGGCGCCGTCCGCTGCACACCTGCCTCGCCTGGCTGGTGACCGACGCCGGCGGAGCGTTGCGGTACGTCGGCAACACCCCCGGCGGCGACGGGCAGGTGCAGTGGAACATGCAGCTGCTGTCACACCTCATCGACCACGGCCTGGACCCCCAGGAAGCCGTGTCAGCGCCCCGGTTCACCGTGTTTCCCGGCAGCGACGCGGACGTGGTGGGGGCGCCCGACGAGCTGATCTGCGAGTCGCGGCTGGGCGAGCGGACCATCGCGGGGCTGCGCGCCGCCGGGCACCCGGTCCGCACCGTAGGGCCATGGGACGCCGGCGGCAGCGCCCTGGTCGTCTCGGTGGACGAGCGGCTCGGCTGCCTCACCGCAGGCGCCGACCCCCGACAGGACGGGGTGGCGCTCGGTGGCTGAACCAACCGGCCGGGGGAGCCTACCGGCGCCCCCGGCGCCGCAAGGCCACTACGTACCCGTCGTGGTGCACGCGGGAATCGCGTACACCGCGGGCATGACGCCGCGGGTGGACGGCCAGCTCGCCGTGTGCGGCGTGGTCGGCGCGGACCTCACCGTGGTCCAGGCGCGAGCCGCAGCCGGCCTCGCGGCCAGCAACGCCGTCGCCGCGGTGGCCGAGGCGGTCGGGGGACTGGACCGGGTACGGCGCTGCCTGCGGATGACCGTGTACGTCGCCTGCCGTCCCGACTTCACCCAGCACTCGATGGTCGCCGACGGGGCGTCCGAGGTGCTGCGGGACTGGCTGGGGGAGCGCGGCGCCGTCGCGCGTTCGGCCGTCGGGGTGTCGAGCCTGCCGTCCGGCGCGCCGGTCGAGGTGGAGCTCACCGTCGCCGTTGCCGCGGATTGACGCGGTTCCCTCTGAGTTCTTGGCGACCGGGCGCCTGATCCGCGCTGTGAGATCTCTCGGTGCGCCCGGCGGTCTGTCGGTCTCGGCGATCGGCCGCGCAGCTTAGCGTGCAGGACGTCGGATCGGCTGGCCTGACCTCCCGATACCGCCGTGGCGGGGTGTGTGCAGTTGATAGTGGTGCGAACGCCTGCCGCTTTCCGCGCCCGGACAGTCGCCATGCCGTCAACCGAGCGACGAGGGCCCCGCGGGGCGCATCCTGGCGGCAGCCCGACAAGAGCAGTTGCCAGAGGATGAGAGCGCTCCCCTCGCCGAGAAGGTCGGTAACCGCGGCCTGTGCCACCGCAGCTACACCAGACGTGGTACCACCGCGGGCAGGGTCTCCGATCACTGCGGAGCACAGTCCGTCACCGCGTATCTCGACCTTGCGAAGGCTCTGCCCAATGGTTGAAGGGGAATGGCATTCGTAGGATTTCAGAGCGCGCGGGACTCCGATACAGTGCCGGTCATGGTGTGCGATGGCTAGCGTCAGAGGTCGTTTCGAGTATCCCGATGGGCTGACTCCAGGTATGTCCAAAGCGGGTGGGCTTCACCAGAATCTGTACAACAGCGACGGGAAGCTCGTCGACCACGGCACGTTCATCCCGGACACTGGTAGCAAGGGGTTGGCAGGGCCGGCGAAGGAGTCCTCGGAGCTCAAGGATCTGGTCAAGGCTCTGGCTCTGGAAGCCACAATGAGGGCTGCCGTGGCGGCCGCGCCGCACGTCGAGAGGTGGTTGGTTCAGCAGGCGCTGCCGGCTGCGAAGACCGCCTTGACCCAGCAGGCGGTGCCAGCGGTGAAGTCGGCATGGAACAACCAGGCGCTCCCGGCTATGCGGTCGACGTGGAACTTTGTATCGCGGAAACAAACCTCTCGTGGTGCCATTGCCGCCGAATCGGCGCCGAGAGCGGATCCGATCCGGGTTACGGCGACTGTGGGCAAGGAACCGTCGCGAGAACTCGTTGCGGCGCTTGAGAGCTTCAGCGCTGGAACTAGCGAGGTGGATGCGCGGGAGCGTTTTGTCGCGGCGTTGATGGCTCAACTGCTCAGTGAGGACGGCCGGCTGTTCAAGGAGGTGCAGGCGAGAGCGCTGCGCAACGCCGGGGCCGAGGACCTGGACTTGGAGAGCGCGCTCGGCCCGGAGCAGGTAGGCGAAAGCATCAAACGAATGCTGGAGGAGGATCCGGCATTGATCGATGAATTGGTGCGAGCTCTGGGGCCGCGCCAAATCGAGGGGTGAACGGCTGGACTCCGCCTGGGTAGTAGTGGGAGGACGTTCTCCCGCGCGAATGAGCGCGTTCCGGATGGCGGTGTGACCCTGATCGACCCGGGGGTCACCGCGAAGTGCGGTAGCCGCCTCCGCAGTTCGCGTCGCCGAGGCTATGGGAAGAAGACGACCGCGACGATGGTGCCGACGATGAGTCCGCTGACCACCGGGATGAAGCACCTGCGGGCCAGGGCGATCACTGGCACGCGGGCGAAGCCGGCGACGGCGATGAGTGAGGACCAGACGACGAGGGTTCCGCCACCGGACCAGATGTTGCCCATCTGACCGACGGCGGCGAGTGTCCCGGCGCTGATTCCGGCGGCCGGGCCCAGGCTGCCCGCCAGCGATCCGGTCAGCGGCAGTCCGGAGAAGCCCGACCCTTCCAGGCCGGCGATCATGCCGATGAGCAGGATGCCGAAGGCCGCGATGAAGCCGCTGTGGGGGATGTGGCTCTGCGCAGCGGTGACCAGGTCGTACAGGAGCGCTGGCCCCTTGGTCGGGTCGGCGGTGCCGAGGATCTGGCCGGAGAAGTCGGCGGCTCGTCCACAATTGAGGGATTCGGCCGGTGGTCCGGCCTGGTCGTCGGTGCCCGCACCTAGCGGACTACCCTCGCCGTTATGTCCGACTCCCGCCTGCTGCGTATCGGTACCCGCAACTCCCCGATGGCGCTGGCCCAAGTCGAGCGGGTCCGCGCGATGCTCGCCGACCGGCACCCCGAGGTCACCGTGGACGTGGTGTCGATGTCGACCAGCGGGGACCGGTGGCGCGGCGACCTGGCCGCACTGGGTGGCAAGGAGGCGTTCACCAAGGAGGTGGACAGCGCCCTGCTCGCCGGGGACGTCGACCTGGTGGTGCACTGCCTCAAGGACGTACCGGGGGACCGGCCGGCACCGGCAGGCACGGTGATGGCCGCCTACCTCACCCGCGACGACGTCCGGGACTGCCTCGTGCACCCGGGCGGACTGCGCATCGAGCAGCTGCCCGCCGGCACCCGTATCGGTACCTCCGCCGTCCGGCGGGTCGCGCAGCTGGCCCTGCACTGGCCGAACCTGGTGCCGGTGGCCATCCGTGGCAACGCGAACAGCAGGCTGGCCAAGCTTGACGCGGGCGAGACGTACGACGCGCTGCTGCTCGCGGTCTCTGGCCTGCAGCGGATCGGGCAGGCAGACCGGATCACCCACCCGATCGACGTCGACACGATGGTCCCGGCTGTGGGCTCCGGCACCTTGGTCCTGCAATGCCGCGACGACGACATCAGCACCCGTGACCTGGCCGCGAGCCTCGGCGACCCGCAGACTTGGCAGGAGACCGTGGCCGAGCGGACCATGTTGCACATCCTGCAGGGCGACTGTCACTCACCGATTGCTGCGCTCGCCCGCACCGAGCCCGACGGGCGCCTCGGCCTGCGGGCGAGGGTGATCAGCCTCGACGGCAAGACCGTGCTCGACGTGCACGAATGGGCGGCGGACCCGATCACCCTCGGGACCTCCGTCGCCGCGGCCCTGTTGCGCCAAGGCGCCCGTGACCTCCTCGATCTGCCTGCCCACGGGTCGGTCTGACCGACCGCCAGATACGGTCCCCCCGAGCCCAACCCGAAGTTGCGGGCACGGGGCCGCGGCTATCTGTCGACCGGGTCGGCGGCGGCGGGCGTCTCGCTGAGCCGCAGGGCGAACAGCAGGTCCGGGTGTGGGCGTGCGGTGGCGTGGTGCGGCCGGTCCACATCCGGGACACTCCGGTAGCTACGCCACGGCGTGTGCGGCGCGCAGGTCCACCGGTCCGTCGCGGCGCTGGTCGCCGACGGGGCGCAGCCGCGCCCGGGGAGCGCTGCCATGCCGAACACGCCCAGCCGGTGTCGGCGACACGCGCGATCTGGGCCGCATAGCTTGGCGTTCAGCACATAGGAATCGGCTGGCCTCGCCTCTTGCCGCCGTTGCGGAGGGTGTGCAGTCGGTCGTGGTAGGAACGCCTGCCGCTCTCCGAGCCCGGGCGATGCCCGTGCCGTCACGCCGAGCGACGAGGATCAGCCGTCCATGCTGACGTAGCGTTCACCTCTACGGTGCGGTGTGCCGCGTGGCCGGTGGCGTCCTGGGCTGTCGGGCGCGCTCCGCGGGTGCGCTGGATCAGTACGACGCAGGCCAGCACGACCAGCGCCGCCCCGATCGAGGCAGCGGTGACGGTCTCTCCGAGCAGTAACGCGGACCAGAGCAGGGTGAGTACCGGCTGTGCGAGCTGGATCTGGCCGACCTGGGCGATGCCACCCCGGGCCAGACCCGCGTACCAGGCGAAAAAGCCCAGGAACATGGAAATCGCGGTGAGATATCCGAACGCCGACCAGGCGGCGGCGTCGGCGCGCGGGGGGTGAGCCCAGGCGGCGAACAGCGTGATGAGCAAGGTGACAGGCAGCGAGAGCAGCAGCGCCCAGCAGATGGTGCGTGCGCCACCCAGTTCCCGGGCGAGCGCGCCGCCCTCGGCGTATCCCAGCCCACACAGGACAACGGCCGCGAGGAGGAACAGGTCGGCAGCCGACAGTGCGCCGCGCACCGCCCCGCTGGTGGTCAAGAAGGTGAGGACCGCCGCCAGCCCGCCGACGCTGGCGACCCAGAACAGCAGCGGTGGGCGCTCGCCGGCCCGCAGTACCGCGAACACAGCGGTCATGGCGGGCAGCACGGTGACGACGATCGCGCCGTGTGCGGACGTCTGAGTGGTCAGCGCCAGCGAGGTGAAAAGCGGGAAGCCGACGACGACGCCGAGGGCGACGATCGGCAGCCGCCGCCACTGGCCCCGGGTAGGTCGCGGCGCGCCGGTGAAACGCAGGTACGCCCATGCCAGTAGTGCCGCGCCGACGGCCCGGCCGAAGGCGACGAACCACGGGTCGAGTTCCTGCACGGCGACGCGGGTGGCGGGCAGCGACATGCTGAAGGCGAGCACGCCAAGCGCGCCGAGGGTCAGGCCGATGAATCGATCCGCCGTTACCGTGGTCGAGGCAGTAGCGCTACTCTTCACTCTCATGAATGAGGGTAACGCCGTGGCCCGTGTTATCCAAGATCTGCGCGGGCTCGTGGCCGCCGCGGATCCCGGAACACGGCTGCCCTCGGTGCGCGAGTTGACCGCGCGGCACGAGGCGTCGCCGGTCACCGTCGCCGAAGCCGTCCGACAGTTGGTGGCCCAAGGGCTGATCGAGACGCGGCCGGGGAAGGGCACCTTCGTGGCCGCCCCACCCAACGAGCGGCGCACACCCGACCTGTCGTGGCAGACGGTGGCGCTCGGAGCCCGCAGACCGGGCGAGGATGAGATGCAGGCGTTACTCGCGTTACCGCGGCCGGGAGCGATTCCGCTGTCCGGCGGCTACCTGGACGCAGATCTGCAGCCGGCCGCGGCGCTCGGCGCCGCGCTCGCCCGCGCCGCCCGGCAGCCCGCGGCGTGGCAGCGCGGGCCGGCAGAGGGACGTGAGGACCTGCGAGCCTGGTTCGCCCGTGAGGCCGGGGCCCGGCTGCGCGCCGACGACATGGTGATCTGCTCAGGCGGGCAGGCGGCGCTGTCATCGGCGTTACGCGCTCTCACCGCACCCGGCGACACCCTGCTCGTCGAGTCGCCGACCTATCTGGGGGCGCTGGCCGCGGCCCACGCGGCCGGACTGCGGGTAGTACCGGTGCCCGCCGACGCCGACGGCGTACTGCCCGACCAACTCGCCGCCGCGTTCGCTCGCACCGGCGCGCGACTGTTCTACTGCCAACCGCTCTACGCCAATCCGACCGGCGCGACACTGGCAGCTCACCGCCGAGCTGACGTCGTCGATGCGCTACGCGACGCCGGAGCTTTCCTGATCGAGGACGACTACGCGCGCGACCTCGCCATCGATGGAGAAGCCCCGCCACCGCTGGCCGCCGATGACGCTGACGGGCACGTGATCTACCTGCGCTCACTGACCAAATCCGCCGCCCCTGGGCTACGTGTCGCCGCGATCGGTGCCCGCGGCCCAGCCGGCGCCCGGCTGCGCTCAGGCAGGCTGCTCGACGACTTCTTCGTCGCCGGCCCGCTGCAGCAGGCCACGCTGGAGTTCGTCACCGCCCCGGCCTGGGCGCGGCACCGCCGCGCCCTGCGTACCGCGCTTCGGGCACGGCGCGAAGCGCTGCTGATCGCACTGCGCCGATACCTGCCGGAACTCGCCCCACCTGCGATCCCACGTGGCGGCCTGCACCTGTGGGCCCGCCTGCCCGACAGCATCGACGACGTCGCAGTGGCCGCCGCAGCTGCAAGCGAAGGCGTCATCGTCTTCCCCAGCCGCCCCTGGTATGCGGCCGAACCCCCGGCGCCGCACCTGCGCCTGACCTACGCCGCAGCCCCACCCGACCTGATGGACGAGGCCGTCCGGCGCCTCGCTCGCGCCCTCGGAGAAACGACACGCTCGTGACCCACTGCACCAGAGCGTTGGCTGGTATCCGCGAACACAATCATGTGCCCGCCTCTGCCGCCGACTGCGTGTCACAGAATGCAGCCGGTTGTCCACGGGCCGTGTGCGGACGTGCCGAGATGCGGTAACGCCCGGTCTGCGCCACGCCAGAGCGCCGTCCTAGGGTGAGGCCGTGACCACGAACCCCGACCGCTCGGCCGCCACCGCTTCGACCGCCCGCCACCTCGACCACGTGCTGTCGACAGAGCAGCGGGCCGGTCGCCTGCCGTCGGTGGCCGCTGGAGTGGTGCGCGACGGGCGGCTCGCCTGGTCCGGTGCGGTGGGGACGCTCGACGGCCGCGCCGGGGGAGACCCGGCCGACATCGACACCCAGTACCGGATGGGCTCGATCACCAAGACGTTCGTCGCGGTCGCTGTCATGCGGCTGCGCGACGCCGGGCGGCTTCACCTGGCCGACCGGTTCGACGACCACGTGCCCGGGACGTCCTTCGGCGACGTCACGGTCGAACAGTTGCTCGTCCACGGGGCCGGCCTGCAGGCCGAGACGAACGGCCCGTGGTGGGAACGGACGCCGGGCGGCACGTGGGACGAACTCGTCGCGTCGGGCGTCGGGCAGCGTTTCCGCTCCGGGCGTCGCTTCCACTACACGAACGTGGGCTATGCCGCGTTGGGTCAGCTCGTCGCCCGGGCCCACGGCGTCGACTGGTTCGAGGTCTTACGCCGCGACCTGCTCGAGCCGCTCGGCATGGGGCGCACCACAACGCGGCCCACTGGGCGCGCGGCGCGCGGTCTCGCCGTCCACCCTTTTGCTGACGCTCTCCTGCCCGAGCCAGAGCACGACGCGGGCGCGATGGGCCCCGCCGGCCAGCTTTGGACCACGATCGAGGACCTCGCGCGGTGGGCCGCGTTCCTCGCCGGTGACACTGGTGAGCTGCTCGCCGCCGACACGCTCGAGGAGATGTGCGAGCCGCACTTCGTCGTCGACGCCCCCGGGGCCCCATGGACGGCTGCGCACGGGCTCGGCTGGCAGGTGTTCAACGTCGACGGGCGCCGGTACGCCGGCCACGGCGGCTCGATGCCGGGCTTCATCGCCGGGCTGCGCGTCGCCCGCGACACCGGGGACGGCGTCGTCGTGCTGACGAACACGACGAGCAGCCCGGCGCCCGGACGCCTGGTCACCGCGCTGCTCGACGGGTTCGAGCAGCACGAGCCCGCACCCGTCGAGCCCTGGTCCGCGTCGGGTGACGCGTCCCTGCTGGAGCTCCTGGGCACGTGGCACTGGGGATCGTCCGTCACGGGGGCCCGGGTGGAGGGCGACCACCTCGTCCTCGGCGCGCCGGGGGTCGCCCGCGGCTCCCGCTTCCGCCCGGCCGGCGCGGACGCGTGGGTCGGGCTCGACGGCTACTACGCAGGCGAGCCGCTGCGGGTCGTCCGCCGCACCGACGGGGCGGTGTCGCACCTTGACCTTGCCTCGTTCCGCTTCACCCGGACGCCCTACGACCCCGATGCCGACGTGCCGGGCGGGGTCCACCCCGCCGGCTGGCTGTAGTGCCCGCCGCCGCATTCACTTCGGTAAGAAGATCACGGTTCACGCCGTGCACCGCTCAACCCGAATGGACCAAGGCCTCCTAGCACGCAAAGAAGGCTCGGTTCATGCCGATGCGAAGGCGTTTGGGTAGGCCGACCCGGACTCGTTGCGGGCCGGTGCAGCACAGTCGTGCCCCGGCGTCTTTACTCCCAGACAGCCGAGTCGTGGTGTTCGGGGACGCATCCGCTCCCCGGATCGGTGGGGAGCTGCCGTAAGGAGACCGGTCTCTTAGGCAACGACGACGAGTTGAGCGCGATAGCTGCGTTGACGCGTCGACGAACGGCCGGCAACCACGAGATTTGTCATCACGACCCCTCGAAACGGCACCCTCATCTTCCGCCGTTCGTGCCCGCTGATTGATCGCGAGCAGTCACGGTCGGTAGCTGGCGGCTGAGCCGAGCGAGCATCCTGAACTACCCAGCTGAGGATGTTCCGACACCGGCTCCGTTGATGCTGTCGGCGAGAGATTGAGGGGGCATCTCAGGAGATTTCGTGGGTCACAAGCCGATGGCTGCGGCCGCGAGACCGTACCGGCGGGCTTCGTCCTGCAGGTCTACTCCATCGGCTCCGAAACCGACGCGCTCGTTCGTCGTAGCCATCCGGAACAGCAGTGCGCGAGCTACCGCTGCCACCGACACATCCACCGTTTCCCAAAGGGATGCCGGTGCACCGTGCCAGCAGAGTGCGTCGGCTACCACGACGGCCTCGGCGTACTCTGGCGGCCGCCAGTAGGGCGAGATGTCGATGACCGCCGGAGCGAGCCCGGGAGCGAACAAAACGTTGTTCGTCAGGTCCCCGTGCACGATTTGAGGACGCCCCAGCGGCTCCAGTGCGCCCTGCAGCCGTCGCGCAACGGCGGCGAACTCACGGCGGAACCGGATGTCCCGCTCGCCCCAGACCGCCCTGTCCGCCCGTGCCCACCAGTCCTGCCGCCTATCGAGGAAGTCCGGGCGGCCGAGATGAGCTACCGCCCGGTGGAATGCCCGGCCGGCGGCAAGGATGTCCCGCCACGTCGAGATCGCGGAGTAGTCCGGTTCGCTGCCCTCGACCCACCGGGTGGCCGACCACCCGTCAGAGACCCAGGCGCCGTCACGGGTACAGACCGGTTTGGCAAGACGGAAGCCGTTAGGCGTCACATCGGCGAGCGCACTGGCCAGCCATTCGTGCAGCAGGCCCTCATCTGGCTTGAATACCAGGTCCTCCACAGCCCACGAGGTGCCTTGCCCACCGTCCAGCGGTCGGGCTGGCCCGTTGACACCAAACGCATGCAGGACGGCCAAGGGTGGCTGAACACGAGACACCGGTGCACGGTAGAGCCGACCAGCGATTCTGTCGATGCAGTTCAGGACGGGATACGTCCGCCCACTGCCGCTGACCGCGTGTCCCGCGGCGTCGCTGTCGATCGATCAGAAGGATGCTCGGTCTTGCCGATGAGCGGATGTCGTAACCGACCGTCTCCGGAGGTCGCCAAGCCGCAGTGGGTATACGTTCGGCCGTCGATGTTAGGTTCCCACCCATGACGCTGCAGATCACCGCCGGGCGTTTCCACGCGGCCGACGGTGTCGAGGACTGGCGTTGCCTCTACCACCTGGTCTCGGCCTACTTCCGGACCGGCTCCCTATCGGCGGGGATCGCGTTCGTCGACGAGATCGGTCGGATCGCCGGCCGCGACGAACAGGAGTACGTCAACGTGGACCTGCGTCATGCAGGTGTCACCGTGTCGCTGTCCCGGCGCGATGTCTCACTGGCCCGACGGATATCGGCAGCTGCACTCGAGCTTGGCATCACCGCCGATCCCACTGCCGTGCAGCTCATCAACATCACCCTGGATGCCCTGGTGAGCGCCGACGTGCTGCCGTTCTGGCGGGCGCTGCTCGGTTATCGACAGATCGGTGACGATTACCTTGCTGATCCGGCGCGGCGGGGTCCGGGGTTCGGGCTGCAATGCATGGCGGCGCCGCGATCGCAACGTAACCGTATGCACATCGACATCGCCGTCCCGCATGATCAAGCTGAGGACCGCATCGCCGCAGCCCTGGCCGCCGGGGGACGCGTGATTTCCGCAGCGCATGCGCCGATGTGGTGGGTGCTGGCCGACGCTGAGGGCAACGAGGCATGCATCGCCACTTGGGTCGGCCGCGAATAGCGGGCCCGCTTGAACAACGTGCGGCAAGGCCGTACGAGCAAGTCCTGCGGGCGCACTTGCGGACTGCAGCCGTCCGGATCTGCCGCTGATCACGCGCCCGGTCAGCGTCCGCTCATAGCCGAAAAGCGGACGGCTGGCTACCTCGACGATGAACGTTGCCATCGCACTTTGATGCGAGGCCGAGGGCGCGCGGCGGATAGGCTGCGGCATGCTCATCAACGAGGCGCCCGAACCGATCAAGGGAGTCATCTTTGACTTCCATGCCACGCTGGTTGAGGGCGGCGACTCCGGTCGTTGGATCGAGGCCGCTCTTCGCCGTCTGGCAGAGGAGGGAAACGCGGAGCCCGAGCTAAGCGCCGACCAAATCACGGGCCTGTGTGAACATCTTGACCAGATCTGGCAGCACGCTCACACGATCGACCCCAGAAGCGAGCGCGATCTCAGCCAAGAGCGCCATTGGGACGTCTTCAACAGGACGGTTGCGCTGTATCCCGGCATCAAACCCGATCTGATAGCCGCACTATACGCAGTAATGCCGGATCAGTGGGTGCCCTTCGCCGACACCCTCCCTGTCCTTCGAGAACTTAAGTCGCGCGGCGTCAGAACCGTGGTGCTGTCCAATATTGGGCTGGACATTCGTCCGCTCCTCGATCGAGTTGGTGTGAGTGGCCTACTCGATGGTGTAGTGCTGTCCTTCGAGGTGGGTCTGGTGAAGCCCGACCCGGCGATCTATGCCCGCGCGCTGGAACTGCTTAACGTTCCGGGCAGCCAAACCTTGATGGTCGGCGACAGCCCCAGGGACGATGTCGGCGGAGTTTCTCTGAAGATTCGGACGTTGATCCTGCCTCGGACCGAAGGCCCGGTTCACGGCCTGGGAACAGTCCTCCAGATGGTCGGGAACGGGCGACTCTCATAACGCCCTCAGGGCTGCCCGGGCGGTGCGCGGACCTGCCGCGAAGCGCTCGTCACCCAAGTGCCGTTGGCGCCGGTCGCCGGCGTCCGGATGTGCCGAGTTGAGTACGGCTCGCCTGCCGGCCTTCGGTCGGGTTCAGTCAAGCTGCTCGAACTGGAGGTTGGCGTGCAAGACCGCTGACCTCATTCTTTCACACCGAAGCGGTCACTGGTCTGATTCAAGTATTGGACGCCGCCCAGTGACTGCCTCGGCGAGATCGAACCAACGTGGTGCGCGGAAGTATCTAGTGTCGCGTGTCTGAAGTGATTTGACAGTGCGGGTCGGGGACACTTGTTGGCGTGACGGTTGCCGCGCCGCTGATCCTTGGTCCTGGTGATGACGCTCGACTGCGGGCGTTGACTCGCTCGTCTGCGGCTCCGGCCGGGCATGTGCTGCGGGCTCGGATGGTGCTGCTGGCCGCTGATGGGCTGCCCAATGCCGAGATCGCGCGGCGGGTTGGAGTGACGCGTCAAACGGTGAGCTCTTGGCGGGCTCGGTACGAGGCTGGTGGGATCGATGCCCTGGCCGACCTGCCCCGGCCGGGGCGGCCTCCGGTCATTGACGAGGCGGCTGTGGTGGTGGCCACGCTGAACCCGCCGCCGCCCGAGTTGGGAGTCACGCACTGGTCAGCCCGGCTGATGGCCGATCACTTGAGCGGAACGGGGATGCCGATCAGTTTCGCCGAGGTGGCCCGCATCTGGCGCGACTGGGCCCTGCAACCGCACCGCGTCGAGACGTTCAAGTTCTCCACCGATCCGCAGTTGGAGTCGAAGATCCGCGACGTGGTGGGGCTCTACCTGGACCCGCCCCGGAACGCCGTGGTGGTCTGCGTCGATGAGAAGTCCCAGATCCAGGCGTTGGACCGGACCGCGCCAATGCTTCCCATGCGCTTCGAACAGGCCGAACGCCGTACGCACGACTACAGACGCCATGGCACCACCACCCTGTTCGCCGCCCTCGAGGTCGCCACC